>CALIQO010000299.1 GCA_938044055.1 uncultured Saprospiraceae bacterium | reverse complement strand
GGCAAACTAGAAGGACAGAATCCAGCAGGAAGTGTAAAAGACAGAGCCGCATTCGGAATGGTAAAAGGTGCCCTCGATAGAAAAGAAATAGCGCCTGGTTCTAAGCTTGTAGAAGCCACTAGTGGAAATACAGGAATTGCCCTAGCCATGGTGGGCAAGTCGCTAGGTGTGTCTATGACCTTGATCATGCCTGATAATTCTACTGTAGAAAGAGTCAAGACTATGCGGGCTTATGGAGCTGAAGTTATCTTGACGCCAGCGGCACAGACCATAGAATATTCTCGACAACTAGCAGAAAAAATGGTGCGAGAAGAAGGTTACTTTATGTTGAACCAGTTCGCCAATCCAGACAATTACAAGATGCACTACCGCACAACTGGCCCAGAGATATGGAGGGACACGGAAGGAAAGATATCTCACTTCGTTTCTTCTATGGGTACGACCGGAACCATCATGGGCGTATCTAGATTTCTGAAAGAACAATCGGCTGATGTTAACATCGTAGGAGTACAACCTGAAGAAGGACAATCTATTCCTGGAATAAGAAAATGGTCTCCAGAATTCTTACCTAAGATATACGAGCCGAAACGAGTGGATGAGATCAGACATGTAAGCAGAGAAGAAGCAATCCAGATGACCAGAAGATTGGCTATGGAAGAAGGTATACTTGCAGGAATGAGTAGTGGAGGAGCGATGACAGTTGCCTGTAGAGTGGCAGCTGAACTAGAAGAAGGAATCATAGTCAGTATTGTGTGTGATCGAGGAGATCGATATCTAAGTTCAGAACTATTTTCTTAATCAATAATCAGAAACATTAATAATGAAGATTGTATCGTGGAATGTCAATGGAGTTAGGGCTGCTGTCAAGAAAGATTTCGTAGCAGAATATAAAAAAGCTAGATCACATATCTATTGCCTACAAGAAACCAAGGCTCAAGATGACCAGGTCATGGAAGCTCTATCTACCTTGCCTAAGCGCAACATCTATTCTGTGTCGGCGGTGAAGAAAGGATATTCTGGTTTAGCGACAATAAGTAAAGAGGCTGCGATTACGGTGACACCACATATAGGAATAGAAGAACACGATCAGGAAGGTAGGGTTCTCGCGACGGAATATGAGTCTTTTATTCTGGTTAATGTATATGTGCCGAATAGTGGTAGCGGATTGAAGCGTCTAGAATATAGGGCTGAGTGGGATAAGACTTTCGCCAAATATCTTGCTGGACTAAGAAAAAAGAAACCGGTCATAGTCACTGGAGATTTTAATGTGGCTCACCAGCCGATAGATCTGGCTAGACCTAAACCCAATTACAATAAAACATCAGGATACACTCAAGTAGAAATAGATGGGATTGCAGGAATCATGAATGTAGGATTTGTAGATGGATTCAGGTACCTACATCCGGAAAAAGTTCAGTACACATTCTGGAGTGTGCGCTTCGGTGCCCGAGCAAAAAACGTAGGTTGGCGAATCGATTATTTTCTTGTAGATGAAAGACTGGTCCCCAAGATTAAGAAATGCACAATACATGATCAGATTATGGGATCGGACCACTGTCCGATAAGTCTAGAGCTTGATTTATAAAATGACATTGGTCGATATAATTCGATAGATCGACTAGAATCCATAAGATTATGGAATCTTTCAATTGTAGGTTATATTGTGTATAGTGTAACAACTATATAGATATGAATAAATTACTAACCTCATTGTTCTTTCTTTTTTTTATTGTCTCTACTGTATATGGTCAAGGCTTCGATATCCGCTCTTTCGATGTAAGGATGGAAGTGTCAGAAGATGGTACCTATAATATACAGGAAACCATAAAGACATTTTTTCATGAGGAAAAAAGGGGGATATTCCGAGAGATCCCGATGAGGTATAATGTTGATGGAAAACCTTATAAAATTGTACCATACGATATAGAAGTAGAAGGTCACCCTTTTAAATTATCTAACCGCAAGGGTTTTAAGAGAATAAGAATCGGTGATCCTGATGTCTATCTAGAAGGAGATGTTACATATGTCATCCGGTATAAGGTAGATGGAGCTTATCTTAGTTATGACGATAGAACAGAATTGATCTGGGACCTAACTGGATATGATCGAGAAGCAAAAATAGAATACGTTTCCTTTACCATCCAGTTGCCAGACGAAACCATACTTGATAGAGAAGATATCAAATTGTGGAATGGTCTACCTGGAAAGGGAGTGGAAGAAGGAGGACTTGTTCAATTCAACGATCGCATAGGAGGTGAATTAAATAAAGTCCTTGAACCTGGAGAAGGGGTTACGCTTGCACTGAAACTACCTGCTGATTACTTTACTGGTATGAGTGCCCATGAAAATCACATTCAAAATAAAAAAGACAATGCTTTGCCTCGAGATTATGGGGCCCCTGTGCCCATTGCCATCATAATAGGAATAATAGCTTGGTTTAGGAGAAAAGGAAGAAGAAGTGGGGCCTATAGAAATATTGAAGAGAGACATTACCCTCCAGATGGCATGAACGCAGCAGAGGTTGGGGCCTTTTATGATTTTACTGTTAACAATAGGGATATCATCTCTATGATTCCAGACTGGGGTAGAAGAGGGCTTGTCGAGATGCGGGTGATCCCTACTTCTGGTTCTGACAAGGAAATTTATTTTTATAAAACCGGAGAATTGACCGGAGAAGAGCCGGCGTATGAGCGAGACTTTTTCAATGGACTATTTGCAGATGGAGAACAAGTGATGCTAAAAGACCTTCAGAATAAGTTTTATAAAACCATGTCCCAGACTTCATCTAGCCTTAAAAAATGGGTGCGCGATTACCCATTGTATGATAAACAAGCAGAATCTACTTTTAAAAACAATAATCTGATTGTACTTAGCATCATTCTCATGTGTGCTGGGGTTGCTGCGATTGTTGTATGGAAATTTATCATATCTGGAATAGGATTGATAATAGCAGGAGTTGTCCTCCTGGTTATCCGTTTTCTGAGACTGAAACTGTCTGATGAAGGGGTGCGCTTGAAAAGAGAATTGCTGGGGCTTAAGCAGTTTCTTAAAAACCCGAAAGCTGCCGATGTCTATCGATTGCAGAAAGAAGATCCAGCATACCTAGACAAGATGTTTCCTTATGTTGTAGCTTTTGGGCTGGATAAAGAGTGGAAGAAGATGATGGAGAGTCACCAGGAGGATTATGCTGCCCCCGCCTGGTATTATTATGGCCA
>CALIQO010000298.1 GCA_938044055.1 uncultured Saprospiraceae bacterium | reverse complement strand
AGAAAAGCAGCTCTGCAGCTCAAGGAAAAAAATGAAATTGTGTCTAAAGCACTTTCAGAAAAGGAAATTCTATTGCGAGAGATACATCATAGAGTAAAAAATAACTTACAGATTATTTCTTCCCTGCTCGGCGTGCAGAGTAGAAAGATCGATGATCCTAAAGCTCAAGAAGCCATTCAAGAAGGGAGAAACAGGGTCAGATCTATGGCGTTGATTCATAAAAACTTATATCAAGATGAAAACCTGGTAGGCGTAAGTTCTAGCAAGTATATAGAAGAACTCTTAGAAGAACTTGTATCTAATTATCAAGTAGATGATGGTCAGATTGCAATTAAAAAAGATATTGATTCAATAGTACTAGATGTAGATTCAATAATCCCTCTAGGGTTAATCTTAAATGAGTTAATAACCAACTCTCTTAAGTATGCATTCTCTGATATGGGTCGTGCTGAAATATTCGTTTCATTGAAGAAAACTGCAGATCAGTTGGTTCTCAAGGTAAAAGATAATGGTAAGGGCCTACCTGAGGATTTCAATATATCGGAAAGCAAAAGCATGGGCTATACACTGGTAAGGGCGTTTACAGATAAGCTAGAAGGCACATTAAACATAGCATCTGATAAGGGTACTTCAGTTGTAATTTCAATTCCTAATTCTGAGCTCAATTATATGAATCCTCCTATCGTTAAAGCGCTGGCTTAACTTCCAATTGTAATTGTTTATTTATCTTTGATCTATAAATACTGCGTTTTCTGCACAAGCGATAAGTATTAAACTATGAAGAGACTATACAATAAAGTAAGTGGAGACTTACTTAAAGAGAGAATATTGAACTCAGATGATAGAAGAATAACCCTTTCTTTTTATCAATATGCACATATCCTTAATGTCCCATTCTTCCGTGACCATCTCTATATATTAATGGACTCAGTAGAAACTCTAGGAAGAATATATGTCGCTAGCGAAGGGATCAATGCTCAGATATCTGTACCTGAAAGAAGGTACGTAGAGTTCACTGAAGCATTAAATACCATTACCTTCTTGGAAGGAATCCGACTGAATATAGCTATAGAAGATGATGGAAAATCCTTCTATAAGCTTAAAATAAAAATTAGAAATAAAATTGTTGCCGATGGTCTTGATGACAAGGCATTCGATGTTACAGATAAAGGCATCCATCTTACTGCAGAGAAATTTAACGAACTAGCAGATAACCCCGACACTGTTGTTGTGGATATGCGGAATCACTATGAAAGCGAAGTCGGACACTTCGATGGTGCTATAACACCCGACGTAGAAACATTTAGAGAATCTCTGCCCATCGTAGAAGACATTCTCAGTGAACACAAGAATAAGAATATAGTCATGTACTGTACAGGTGGCATCCGGTGTGAGAAAGCAAGTGCATATTATAAGCATCGTGGTTTTAAGCATGTATACCAACTGGAAGGTGGCATAATAGAGTATGCTAGACAGGTGGAGAAACAAGGCATTGAAAATAGGTTTATAGGAAAGAACTTTGTTTTCGACGAGCGCATGGGTGAGCGGATATCTGAAGACATAATTGCGAAATGCCATCAATGCGGTAACCCTTGTGACACCCATGTCAACTGTATGAATGATGCCTGTCACATTTTATTCATTCAGTGTACAAGTTGCGCAGACAAGTATGAAGAATGTTGCTCTGAAAAATGTAAATCATTCAACCAGTTGCCTGAAGAAGAAAGAGCTCTTCTTAAAGGTACAACTGAATTTAACGGAACGAAATTCGGGAAGGGAAGGTACAAGGCCAATAGGCCTGACAATATTTTATAACACCACTCTATATAACATTCTTATAGTTATATGGACAATGTCTACACCTGCTTCCACAGCAATCTCCCCTCCGTAGATGGTTCCAAGCAGTCATTACGAACAATCCATTTTCTATGTAGTAATCGTATCCTTCCCTTAATCCCTCATACACAGGGATATGGGCTTTTAATTTTTCTATTTGACTAGATGATAGATTTAGACGTTCTTGCGAACATAGAATTTCTTTAGTAAGGCATGAAGGGCATAAACAGCTTTCTTCATTATAATCCTCGGTAGGTAAGGGAGGCAATTCTCTGCACCAACATGTTTCTGCGTCCACTCCACAGTTCATAGAAGAGTTACATTTAGGGCATAGAGAGGTGGGTTGATCAGGCAATTTCTCCCTGAAGCTTATCCAAGTCTCTTACCAGCAACCTTTTCCTGTTGAAGGTAAGTAACTCATTTGTTCGTAATTCATTAAGAACTGTGGTGACTGTCTGTCTAGAAGTTGCTGTAAGATTAGCGATTTCCTGATGGGTTATAAACTTGCGGACAACCCATTCGTATCCTACTCGCTGGCCTCTAGTATTTACTAAGTTAACAAGGTATTCTACGATACGACTTCTAGAATCCTTGAATACAAGGGATTCCAATCTGTTCTCCATTTCCAATACCCTAGAACCCATGATCTTCATAAAGAAAAGACTCAATCCAGAATGGTCTTTCATCAAAGCTTTCATCTCTTCCTTAGAAAGGATGCATACTTGACAGGTTTCCATTGCATAGGCAAAGTCCTTTCTGGTCTCCTGACCTATCATGGCAAGTTCACCGAAGACTTGACCGGCTTCAAGTATGGCCTTGGTAATTTCTTTTCCATTATCTCCATAGGATCCGATTTTTACACGTCCTGAGGTAAGAAAGAATATTTTGTCTGAATTTTGTTCTGGAAGATATATATAGTCTCCTTTCTTGAAAGACTTATGGTTCATCTTCTCATCTTGTTCTCCTAATTTCTTAGGGCAGAAAATGCCGTTCACATCGACGTTTTCTAGATACCAGAGTGCTTGATCTTTCATTTTATTTATTTCTTAATAGAAATCAACGATTAAAGTTAAAAGAATTAATCGATAGTTCGATTACATTGAACCCACCAATATTTAATGATAAATTGACAATATCAGAATTCTTCGTTTACTTATTTTATTATTTTTTCTTTAAAAGAAAACTCATGTATAGTAATTTAAAAGCAATTTCATTGTTTTACATGTGCAATGGTTTAATTATTTCGTAACATATATATGGAACTTCAAGAACAGTTAATATTCCTATTCAGTGCTTTCGGCGGTCTTAATGGGCTTCTCTTGAGTGGGTATCTATTGTTCGTCAGACAAGACAAGCGGGTATCCCACTATTTTCTAGGTGCCTTATTGCTCATGATGAGTATCAGGATTATAAAATCTGTATTTCTTCACTTTAACAGTGAGCTTTTCGAGTCTTTTATTCAAGTAGGTCTTATTGCATGCTTTATGATCGGACCCTTCCTACTTCTATATGTGATAAGTATGACCAGAAAAGGTCATAATTTAAGAAAAAGGTGGTGGTGGTTTATTCTTCCGCATTTAATACTAATAATTAC
>CALIQO010000297.1 GCA_938044055.1 uncultured Saprospiraceae bacterium | reverse complement strand
AATTGTATTTTCATAAGGTATACGGAATAGTCACTGTGAATAACCTAACGAAAAATATAATCCTAACCAGGACACCCTTGATGGGTGAATAGGCTATTCCGCTTTCATTAAACACATATAAATCGTCGTAAAATGTCAGATATTTCTTACATGACACAAGAAGGGTATGATAAATTGTCAGGAGAACTAGAACTCTTAAAGACTAAAGGAAGAGAAGAAGCTGCACAAGCCATAGCAGAAGCTCGGGAGAAAGGAGACTTGTCGGAAAATGCAGAGTACGATGCGGCTAAGGACGCACAAGGGATGCTAGAGATGAAGATCAACGAGATGGAAAAAGCCGTTGCGAGTGCAAGGATAATCGATAAGAGCCAGCTAGATTCTTCTAATGTAACCATACTCTCTAACGTAAGGCTTAAAAACCTAAAGGTTAATAGAGAACTAACCTACCAGTTGGTTTCAGAGACTGAAGCCGACTTAAAGCTAAAAAGAATATCTGTTAATTCTCCGATAGGAAAAGGCTTGCTAGGAAAGGCAGTAGGAGACATTGCAGAAATACAGACGCCGGCAGGGATGATCCGTTTCGAAGTACTAGAGATCACGCTATAATGGCTAGTATATTTTCTAGAATAATAGCTGGAGAATTTCCTTGTTATAAGGTTGCTGAAAACGACCACTGTGTGGCGTTTCTGGATATCAATCCAGTGCAGAAGGGACATACACTGGTTGTTCCTAAGCAAGAGATAGATTACATCTATGACCTGCCGGATGACATCCTTACAGAGCTCACCCTGTTTTCTAAGAAAATAGCTCAAGCCATAAAAGCGGTTGTGCCCTGTAATCGCATCGGCGTAACAGTCATCGGTCTAGAGGTGCCTCATGCACACATCCACTTGATTCCGATCAATACACTTTCTGATATGGATTTTTCTAAGGAAAGGGTAGTTATGAGTCAGGAAGAATACGTGGCACTGGCTCACCACATAAGTGAGGAAGTAGAAACTCAGAACCGATAACACTCGGATAGAGACTTCTTTTTAGCAGGTCGAGGAGACCACAGTAAGCCGAGGTATATGTCAGAACCTGAAAATTGGTTTCTGCCCACAAGACTGGCAGCATGATCCGAACCGAAGTAAAGGTATCGATATTTAACACTGAATCCAGCCCTCAGAGATTCGTAATTGTATAGGTTTAAGGGAAGACTCAATTCGAGATCGCCAATTCTAGCAAGAGGACTTATTGTAAGGGAAGCGGGTCTCTTAATGGTGTGAGGCAATAGAGGTAACCGCTGCAGCCATTGTGCGCCTAGGCTGAACACATTGTTTAACCTCTGTCGGTATTGCATGCTTATAGCAGTCGGCAGGCTCAGTGAGTAGCTCCCTCCGGATTCCACAAGTTCAGAAATCTGAGGCTCGATCTGGTTGTCTATCTCTGTGAATATTTCTATGAGGTCTTCTGGATCTGTAATCGGAGTAGCATCGAATAGAACCGTGGTATCTGACCGGATCTTATAGCTTTCTGCATTGCCAGGAACATAGGCTATTCCTATATCGATAAGAGATACACCATAACTGTAACTATCATTATAATAGGTGATGCCGATATCTCCACCGATTCCGATTCCGTTAAACCGGATGATGTCTGGTTGGTTAGAAATATATGTGTTGTAGCCAGAAGAAATTACAAGGGAATCCACTTCATAAGAATCTCCATTCCGACGGTATATAACAGGGTTCTCAGTAGAAAACCTTGCCCCTTCATGAGGCAGAATCAACTTAGCATTGATACCTATCGCTGCAGACTCATAACTGTTCTGCTGATAGGTATAGGAATAATGTCCTGTCAGCTCTGTCCATGATAGGCCCGATGCAGAAAAAGGAGGAATAGATACTTCGTTGCCTCCATTGATTGCTGCCGCTTCATAATATCCTATAGCCTCGGGAAGGTTAAATGCAGAACCAGCATAGCGAGATTTTATATAAGCGCCCACTTGTGTTCTATTGTCCTTTTTCAACAAGATAGAAGCCCAGGTCATAGAGCCTTGGATGGCGATGTTTTTATTTCCTCCGTCTCTATCGAAGACGAGTTGCCTTGTAGAACTTGCATCATTTACCTCAGAAGCGTCACCTATAGTTTCTATGTTCCCTAGGTTTCCGATCAAGTCAAATAGATTGGTCCTGCTTACATGGGCATAATCCGTCTCAATAAAATGGTGCAAGTTAAATGCGGTAATCTGTAAGTCTTCTTGAAACAGAATAGACGAAGAAGGATTTATATCTATACCGAGCATTCCTGAAGAAGAAGATAAAGTCAAGCCAGATTTTTCTTGCGATAAGCCAATGCCTGTTGACAACAATGTTATCAGGGTAGATAAGAAAAAGTGGAGACCATTATTTCGATGAGCCATATAAGTCAAGCTACATTTTTTTGTTTAGCCATAAGTTCTAGGATGATGCGCCACAATTCTTCATAGGGGATTACTTCTATCGTGGTTAAGTTCTGGTCTACAGGATATTCTGAAGACTTCAGTTTCTTATATTCTTTCTTAACGTGTGCTTGTGCTCGGACAGGATGGAAGCCGACATCTGGTAATTTCAATAACATCTTGATGAAACAATTAGAACGCAGGGTGTCGTCGCTTTTTAGATATCTAAAACTGTATTGTCTGAGTGCATCCATTCTATCGATAAAAGGATTGAATTTTTTCTTGATTAAAAAGAACAACATCTGGCAGATAAGGACCGATACGTTAAATCCTCTTTTGTCCTTAGAATAAAGGGGCACTTCGTTCATAAATTTTCCTAAGCGCAATTCTTTAGGATCGATCTGCCCATCTGCGGCAAGAAGAAAACGCATGTAAAAGTAGTTGATTGTCCAGAGCTGGTATTTACTTGGGTATTTAGCAATTGATTTGTTTTTATAACACCATTCGGCAACATTGTATGCTAGTTCATATTTCTTACCAAGAATATAAGTCTTAAACTCAAGGGTCTTGGCTTTAGTTAAGTTGAAATCACTGAACTTTAGTGAAAGTAATTTTTCCGATAGTTGATTTACGGCATCATCATATCTTTTGAGACTTAGCAAGGCATTGATCTTGTTGGTTTCTAGTTTATACGCAAGTAAATCTGTATAGTACTCTCTGTTTATTGCTTCGACTTCTAATCTTTTTGAAACACTTATAATTTTATCATTGTCATTTCTAAGTGAAAAGACATACACACGGATATCGTAGAGCTGTAATATGAAGAAGTAAGAAGGGTTCACAACTTGATATGACTTTAGCTTAGTTTCAAGATTATTGTATAGGTTTATAATTGTAT
>CALIQO010000296.1 GCA_938044055.1 uncultured Saprospiraceae bacterium | reverse complement strand
TACACACAGTTAGGTTGGAACGGTTGATGATATAGCTTGTGATAACAATGGTACATTTGAAGAACCAATTGATGATTTCTTTACATTTAGCGCTATAATTAGTAGTGGTATTCCAGGAACTTCCTGGACTTCATCAGATGGGACGACAGGTAACTTTGGAGAAAGTGCAGAATTTGGTCCTTTTGTTATTGAAGATGGAAATGTAAGATTGGTTATAACTTCTGATGATAATCCAGAATGTAAATTTTTCTTAGATGTTGATAGCCCCTCCACTTGTTCTGATGGTTGTGAAATTTCAATAGATGATCCATTAATTATTTGTAACGATAACAATACTCCTTATGAAATTTCTGATGACTCTTTCTTTGTAAAAGCCACTATAAATGGAGTCTTGGCAGGAAATTCTTGGATGGCGTCAGATGGGAGTATTGGTGTTTTTGGCGAGGAAGTAATTTTGGGTCCATTTGATGCATTAAGTGGTGTTCAGAATATTTTTGTCTTATCAAATGATGTCTCTTGTTTAGCATTTTTGTCCGTTCCTACTCCTCCCATCTGCTTTACTGAATGCGATATTTTCGTTGAATTAATTGATTCTACACGAAGCGACAATGGAACACCATTAAATCCAAGTGATGACACATTTACGATTTCGGTATTAATTACTGGAAGTCATGGAGGGATGGGGTGGCTAAGTGCCGATGGAAGCACAGGGTTATATGGAGTAGAATCAATTTTAGGGCCTTTTAATGTTAATGATGGAGCTGTGTCTGTTTCGTTTTGGGCAGATAATGTTCGCACTTGCATTACAGAATTGATTGTCAATGTTCCTCCTATAAACGACCCTTCTATTGTACCAACATTATCTCAATGGGGCATATTTATTTTAAGTTTAGGAATGTTAATTATTGCAGTATCTCTTTTGAGACAAAACCAATCTCTTTATTTGGAGAAATCGATAAAATGCATTTGCGTAAAGCGAGACTATCCTTAAAAAAGAAAAACCCCGTACAATTTCCATTGCACGGAGTTTCTTAAAATATATTCTGACGATTGTGATTACATCATGCCTGGCATACCGCCACCGCCGCCCATAGGAGGCATCGGAGGATGATCTTCTTGCTTGTCGTTAATCACACATTCTGTAGTCAATACCATACCTGCAATAGAACCAGCGTTTTGAATAGCTATTCTAGTTACTTTAGTAGGATCGATTACACCTGCTTTCTTAAGATCTTCATATATGTCCGTTCTAGCATTGTAACCAAATGAACCTTTAGACTGAAGTACATTCTGAAGAACTACAGATCCATCAACACCTGCATTGTTAGCAATGGTCCTCAATGGAGCTTCTAGTGCTTTCTTGACAATCTGTACACCCATGTCCTCATCTTCATTGACTCCTTCTACTTTGTTAAGGGCACTGATACATCTTACTAGAGCAACTCCACCACCTACAACGGTTCCTTCTTCTACAGCGGCTCTTGTTGCATGTAATGCATCGTCTACTCTGTCCTTCTTCTCTTTCATCTCTACCTCAGTAGCAGCACCTACATAAAGTACAGCTACTCCACCAGCAAGCTTAGCCAATCTTTCTTGAAGCTTCTCTCTGTCGTAGTCAGAAGTAGTCGTTTCTATCTGCTGCTGAATCTGACCGATTCTGCCCTTGATGTCTTTTCTTTTTCCCTTACCGTTAACAATGGTTGTATTGTCCTTGTCTACAGTAATCTTTTCTGCTTCTCCTAGTAGACTTAAGTCAACATTTTCTAGTTTGTATCCTTTTTCTTCAGAGATAACTGTACCTCCGGTAAGAATGGCTATGTCTTCTAGCATTGCTTTTCTTCTATCACCAAAACCAGGAGCTTTAACCGCTACTACTTTCAATCCACCTCTCAGTCTATTGACAACCAATACACCTAGAGCTTGTGATTCCACATCTTCTGAGATAATAAGAAGAGGTCTTCCTGCTTGAGCTGCTTTTTCTAGTACTGGTACTATGTCTGCAACATTGGATATTTTCTTATCGAAAATAAGGATAAGCGGATTTTCATATTCAGTCACCATTCCTTCTGAATCGGTGATGAAGTAAGGAGAAAGATATCCTCTATCGAACTGCATTCCGATTACTTCTTCAACGTAGGTATCTGTTCCTTTCGCTTCTTCAACAGTAATAACTCCATTCTTAGTTACTCTCTGCATGGCATCAGCGATCAGTGATCCGATTTCCATATCATTGTTAGCAGAAATAGATCCTACCTGACGGATTTTATCGAAATCACTTCCGATAACATTGGATTGTTTCTTAAGGCCTTCGATTACGGCTTTAACTGCCTTATCGATTCCTCTTTTAAGATCCATAGGATTAGCTCCTGCAGCAACATACTTCATACCTGCTGTAACCATAGATTGTGCAAGAACGGTAGCCGTAGTTGTTCCATCTCCTGCAGCATCTGCAGTTTTAGAAGCTACTTCTTTTACCATCTGAGCACCCATATTCTGTACTGGATCTTCCAATTCTATTTCTTTAGCAACGGTTACACCATCTTTAGTAATGGTAGGAGCGCCGAAGCTTTTCTGAATGACAACATTTCTTCCTTTAGGTCCGAGGGTAACTTTTACCGCATCGGCTAGAGCATCGATACCTGCCTTAAGGGCACGTCTTGCTGCTGAATCAAAAGTTATTTCTTTAGCCATAGCTATTTCTTTTCTGATTTAGATTGATTAATAAAAATTACTTGTCAAGGATTACAAGGACGTCGTCCTCTCTCATGATAAGGTAGTCTACACCATCGTAGTTTAATTCTTGTCCAGCATACTTTCCGTAAAGAACAATGTCGTTCTTTTTTACAGTCATAGCATTGCCATCTTTACCTGGTCCAACTGCTACAACTTTACCTCTTTGTGGTTTTTCTTTAGCTGTATCTGGGATGATAATTCCTCCCTTGGTCTTTCCGTCTGCAGGTGCTGGCTTTACAACTATCCTGTCATTAATGGGTCTCATCATGTTTCAGTATATTTTAAGATTAATGATTTAAATTTATATGAATTTTATATGGGGTATATATCATTGATTGTGCCAATCGATAAAAGGTGACAAAATTGCTTTCTGTGCGTTCTCAACGCACAATAAAACAAGGAGCTTTGACAGATTTTCCGAAATGAATGTCATAGTGACACAAGAATATTTTATAATAGAAAAAGACCCGAGAAACAACTTGCTTCCGGGTCTTCTATTTCTTAGTTCCTTAATAGGCAATTACTGCGCTGATTCTAGTGGGTTTACTGCACCGCCTGTTCCTACAATTACTGCTGTAACTATACACATAATGAACAATGCTATGGCCAGTCCCCAAGTCAATTTTTCAATAAAATCTGTAGACTTAGCTGCACCGAACATCTGGTTCGCTCCAGATCCTCCGAATGTAGAATCTATTCCACCTCCTTTAGGATTCTGTATCAATACGACAAGCATAAGTAGTATGCATATCAGTGTTGTGAAAATTGTAAGTGTTGTAACCATTAGTTAGAATTTTTTACTCAATTTTTCAATTGTGGCTGCAAAGAAACTACTTTTTTCTGGAATTATCAAGGATAAACGCTCATACATCACTACTGCTTCTTGAATATAGCCTTGTTTTACAAGCAACTCTGCAAGTGGCTCGGAAACAACTTCTTGGCGATTCTTTTTGTTCTTCTTCTTTTTCTTCTTTTTCTTAGCCTTAGACTTTACTTTTTTCTCGGTCAGAGGGGTTATTGCTGCATCCTTGTCTTGTTCAAGTAGGAATAAG
>CALIQO010000295.1 GCA_938044055.1 uncultured Saprospiraceae bacterium | reverse complement strand
CGAAAGAATCTGCGCTAGAAGCAAATATGCCTAAACCTATAGCTCCGAGAATCGCTATTAATATCCAAATTGCTGCGGTAACAATTATCCAATCAATAATTATGGCAGCTAATCGCAATCCAAAGCCTGCATATATGAAATCGTCGTCTAAGAAAGTATCGTTCATTTTTAATTGGTTTTAAGTTAAAATAGTTAACACATGACCCTCTGAAGTTAATAATTATGTGACAACTATCCAAAAAAACCACGCTTAGGTAAAACAAGAATGGCGGCTCCTGAGAGGGGCCACCATTCATAACCTTAATGAATTAGACGAAAACTGAGAATACTATTAAATAGTATTATATGTCATAAATCTATATGTATAAATTGAATAAACAAAATATTACGATAATTTATATATAAAAATATTTTTAATAAGCATACGACTGAAAATCAATTAATAGCGTAAGTCGTTCAGTTTGTGAACATTACCTATTACTGCTTACATTAAAAGTTAACTACACATTTTTTTTTAATGTATTTTGTATTTTCAATACTATGTTTTAATTGTATGTTTTCTGGGTTCCAAAGAACGTAGGTTACATCCCTTTTCTATTCAGCGTAAACTTGAATTTTATAAGTCTACTAATTGCTGAACTGCTTTCGCAAATAAGTATTTTTTATCTGTCCACTTTCAAGTAGATTGATTACTTTTGCATCCTCAATGGCCCCGTAGTTCAACTGGATAGAATACCAGATTTCGGCTCTGGTGGTTGGGGGTTCGAACCCTCCCGGGGTCACCAGAAGATTAAAGTCAGCTCATCTATTGATGAACTGACTTTTTTACTTTTACAATAAATCTCTGATCCCATAATGGATCAGAATCGAGTATCTTATATATGGAATCACCCTATACCTAGAGGACTAAATACCCACCACAATATGAGAACCAGAACTACCAACACAATTGTCAACACAACATCGGTAGAAAACCTGAAGGGTGTTGAAACTGTTTTTCGCTGAAAAGTAACCAGGGCCAGAGACTCTGGAGGTTGTGGTTGCCCCATCTTGCTGACCGCCATCAATACTACAGAACAGAATAAGAAAAGGAATAAGGCAAAATGTAAAAAATTGATGTCCAGAAAATAAGCTAAAAACCCATTAGGGTCAACGGTTATATTCTGGTTATTACTCATAAACTCTAGAACCAATCTTAAAAGGCCAATCGCAAAACCCAGCCATAAGGTGACAATGGCTCCTCTGGCATTGATCCACTTAAAAAACAGCCCCAGTAAGAATACGGCCGTAATCGGTGGAGATATATATGCTTGGATACTCTGCAGGTAATGAAATATGCCCCCGCCCATCAGGGCATCCATAAAGGGAATCCAACCGAGACTCAGTACAACCAATATAACCGTCGCCAATCTGCCGAATCTCACTAAGTCCTTCTCTGATGCATCGGGCCTATATTTCTGATAAAAGTCAATCGTCAGCAAGGTCGAACTCGAATTAAATGCAGAAGAAAGAGAACTCATAAGTGCCGCCAGTAAGCCTGCAATAGCTAGTCCTTTCAGGCCACTGGGCATAACTTGTGTAATCAGAGCTGGCAGAGCTTGATCTGCATCTTCCAATGAAAAATCGATGATTCCTTTCTGTAACAATGCATATGCTATAACTCCTGGGATAAAAAATAGAAAGACAGGCAACAACTTCAAGTAGCCTGCGAACAATGCACCTTTCCGCGCATTGCTGACATCTTTAGCAGACAAGGCTCTCTGTACTATATACTGATCTGTACACCAGTACCAGACACCGAGAATCGGTGCTCCGAACAATATGCCTGTCCAGGGATAATCAGAATCTTCTTTAGGGCGCCACAAATTGAAAAATTGATCTACACTTGGGTTTCCTGCTTCAAGCGAAGCCATCGATAAGGTTTCTATCATACCACTCCATCCACCCAATTGATACAACCCGAATATGGCTACAGCAACAGTCCCTAAAATCAAAATAACTGCTTGTACCATATCAGTATAAATCACGGCTTTAAGACCACCTAAGACAGTATACAACCCTGTAGCTATAACGGTAATAATCGCACCCGTCCAGAATGGAATGCCCAGTACTTCGAATACCAATGCTCCTGCGAATATGATAAGGGATATTTTAGTAATGATATACGCTAGAATAGAAACCACAGATAAGTAATTCCGGCAAGCTCTTGAATACCGCTTCTCTAGAAACTCAGGCATCGTATAAATACTTGCTCTCAAGTAAAACGGAACAAATACCCAACCGAAGAGTATCAATACAAGCGAGGCTAAGATTTCAAAATTGGCCATAGGCATATCTGCTCGTGCTCCCGCACCAGATACTCCCAGTATGATTTCTGAACCAATATTAGAAGCAAATAGAGACGCTCCGATAACCAACCAGCCTTGATTTTTTCCAGCAAGAAAATAATCTACAGATGAAAATTCAGAATTGTCTTTCTTAGAGGAAGCCCACTTAGCAATCCATAATATGATGCCGAAGTAAATAGCTATGATTGAAAAATCAAGAAAGTTCATAGATTTCGTTTTAAGTCATGCACCCTATTCTATAAGGTTGCCTTTTCTAATTGTCATAAGTTAGCAATGAGCCTATACTCGTATTATGGATTGGTCCAGTAATCTACCACAAAGACTTTCTCTAGATGTGGCTGCAGGCTCTGAACAAATGCTTGATGATCGGGATGCGGCGTATAAACAGAATCTCTGTCTTCTTCAGAAGCGAATGTCAACAAGTAACAATGCGTAAAATCTTGATGAAAATCCTCAGGACTGTCATTGATTCCCCATTCGAAATCTTTGACCACTGGAATCGATTCTGCTAATCCATTAAAAGCTTCATTCAATTTGCTCACATCATCCTTACTTGCATCATCATTGAATTTAAAGATTACCATATGCCTTAACAATTTTTCTTGCTCTTCATTCTTATTCATTGTTGCTGTGTTTTCTACTTGATCTTCTTGCTTGTTTTCAGCTGACTCGTTGCACGCTGAGAATAGTGAAAAGATAATAAGCAAGTTCAATAAAATCGTCTTCCTTTGATTCATTTTGTTTGTTTCTTAGATTATGGTTTTTAGACAATTCCGCCCATGCTTCCTCCATCACATTTTATGGCTGCTCCATTAGTAGCTGCAGCAAGCGGGCTAGAAAAATACACAATACTATTGGCAATTTCTTCTACCGTCGCAAATCGCTGGAGTAAGGAGGAAGTCCTGACTTCTTTGAAAAAATCTGCCTCTACTTCAGCATTGGTTTTATTTTTTTTCCGGGCCAAGTCTGTGAGAAACTGGTCTGCTCCTTCCGTCATGGTGGAACCAGGAATTACAGTATTAACAGTTACGCCCGTTCCTTTCGTCAACTGGGCCAGTCCTCTTGACACGGCGAGTATAGCTGCCTTGGTTGTGCTGTAAGCAATGAGATCAGAAGGTACCAGGCTAGCACATTCACTAGAAATGAAAAGAATCCGTCCCCAGTTTTTCTTGAGCATACCTTCCATAAAATACCTTGAAAGCCTGACCCCACTCATGACATTAACTTCATACTGTCTCTGCCAGTCTTCATCAGAAGTCTCGAAAAAGGGTTGTGAAATATAGATGCCTACATTATTAATAAGAATGTCTATTTCTGGTAACTGATCAATCAATTCAACAACCGATTCCTTGTCAGAAAAGTCTGTAGCTATCCCATGTACCTCTGAAGAAATTTCCTTCAATCGCTCAATTGCTTTATCAACCGATGAAGTTGATCGACCATTGATATAAACAGTAGCCCCTTCTCGCAGAAATACTTCCGCCGTGCTATACCCTATCCCGGCTGTTGATCCACTGATGAAAACAATCTTTCCATTAAGTTGTAAGTCCATACATCACCATTTTTTTAATCCCAATAACTTCTCTCCCAATTCTGTCAACACTGCTCTATCATATTTCGTCTGCTCCCAGTTTCTGGGATCGCCTGGAAAGGCATACCCTTCTGGCGCTATTCGCTTGGACCAAGAGTTTACACGCCATTTTTTCAATGCTTCATTTTCTTCCTGAGCAGGCATCATAGATATATATTGTGCTATTCTTACTTTATCTTTAGAATGGTTGGGTCTTATTCCATGGGGCTCTGCACTATTAAAAATCAATAAGTCTCCTGCCTCTAGAGGCACCTTTACTAGCTTGTCTTTTAAGTCAGTAATATCTGGTTTAAAATGGTCTCTGTCTTCTGGTTGTGTAAGCTTCCATGTGTCGTAGTTCCTAAACAACCAAGGGATGCACTGGAAGCCACCCATATTTTCATCCATCTGATCAGCAAGAGCTAAGACGCCTTGGACATTCTGTGGTTTTGTTTCCGGGTCATAATCCCAGTGAATAAAACCCTTGTATTCGTGTCCTGGCCTTATCGGGAAATTTAAGTTGGCCCTATCTATGGTAACCCATAATTCCTCCATACCCCATACATCTACGAATGCATCATATAGGCGTTGTGTCTGTCGATTGTTCCAGAGTGACTGATGGTTATATACTTCTACCATTCCAGTACCTGCAAGCTCTTTCATCTGCATTTCTGCTCTTGGCGGAGCATACCACGTATCCATATTGTCTGGATCCTTTTCATCGAACTCCCACAAAAATTGTGCTGTCGCCTGGGCTTGTGCTCGTGGCACAACTTCCTTTACTACTACGTAACCATTGTGCTTCCAGAACTCCCAGTCCTCCATGGTCAGAACACGAAGGGTATCTGCAGTTGCTGTTGTTCTTAACTTAACCTTACTGCTTTTAGCTGTAGAAGGGTTACCTGGAATGTCTTTGTGTTGATTTTCTGGAATCATAGACGCTGCCATCGTTTCTTTTTCATTATTCATGATACATAGGTTTTCTAAACAATGAAGTGATTGTAATTCACCATAATACTGTAAAGTAAATAGATTGAGATTGAAACAATTTTACCGATTTTGACAACTAATTGTACAATATTGATTAAATAGAGAAACAATATGCACCTAGAATACAATTTTGTCTTAAAATGAAGGTACAACTAGAAACCATAACAAGTCAGGACAACCGATCTTTCAGCATCATGTTTAACCCACGTCTAAGCGATCTCTTCTTCTGGCATTCACATCCAGAATACGAGTTGGTTTATATAATAGGAGCGACAGGTACGCGCCATGTAGGGGATCATATCTCAACTTACAAGGGCAGTGATTTGGTCTTGATTGGTTCTAATATTCCTCATTTAAACTTTGATTATGGTGTAGATACCGATTACCAGAAAGTAGTTGTCCATCTTAAAAAGGAATTTGTAGAACAACATTTCACCCATGCGCTAGAGTTGGTAGGAATAAAAAAACTTTTCGAGCAATCTAAAATGGGTTTGGCATTTTCGGGCTATGTGCTTCCACTTATCGGAAGCAAATTATTTGCCCTAGAGCACCTCAATCCTGTTCAACAGTATCTGCAACTGATAGAAGTATTGCAATTGATTTCAGAAATTGATCAAGTTGAAACGTTGCATGATAATCCATATCACAATAAGCATACTAGCAAGGATCAAGAGCGGATGCGGTTGATACATACATACATTGACAGCAATTACCATAGAAAAATTGAGTTGAATGAAATAGCAGGAATTTGTTTTCTGACCAAGGAAGCTTTCTGTCGTTATTTCAAGAAGATGACTACTTATACCTTCGTTGAATTTTTAAATCGCTACAGAGTCAGTCAATCTAAACGCCATCTGATGACTGGAGAAAGTGTGAGTGATGCTTGCTATCAATCTGGATTTCAGAGCCTTTCTTATTACAACAGGATATTTAAAAAAGTAACCCAAGAAAATCCCAGCAAGTTTAAGAATAGGTATGTGAAGAAGTAGTATAGGCGCTCAATAGCGTTATAATCAAGTAATTGAATTTTAATCTTACTATTTTAAAGTGATTAAGAATAGAAGGTATATAAGTAGGCTTGAATTAACCTCTACAATTATTGAATTACTATTTAGAATACGAAGTGAAATAATTATAAATGTTTAGGCAACACTATAAGTACTCAATGGATCATAGTAAAAGAAAGCTTGGAATTCCATTAAAACGATTCCTATGAAATTAATGAATAAGATCTATGTTATCTCGATAGTAATCACTGCACTATTTAGTAGTTGTAGCAATGATGATGGTTTAAGCGAGCTTTCTTGTGGATTCGAATTAATGATAGAACCATTCTGTTCTTTCAATCCTAAGACAGCGCAGACTGTCGCTTTTCCTGTAATGATTCTTAAGGAAGCAATCATCATTTCTCATGAAGAATATGACATTGAGTGGAGTCACGATCCAGATTTCAAAGCTTCTGCAATTAGTGTATCATATCAGCAATTACCTATCACCGCTAGAGTGACAGAAAAGTCTACAGGTTGTAAAACTGAGGTTACACTAGAGAAATCTTATTGGTAGGAAGTCCTTCATAAAATTTTATGTCTATCGGCAATTACAATTCACTACATCTTACCCATAAGATCAAGAAGGTGAATGCATTTAATAAATTCTCTATTCGTTCCTTCTATTTCAGTCTGACCCGCAGAGGAATAAAATATATCTCTGAGGTGTCTCAGACAAGATTCAATATGGCCGATACAAAGCACCAATACCTTGTAATGCTCATACAAGTCATTGTCTAAGGCTTTCATAGTACTAAACCGCTTGGTTCTTAAATTCTGGTTATTTATGAAATGGTCAAAAATATCATAGAATTCTTCGGGTGTAAATCCTTGAAATTCTTTCAACCTTTTCATCGAGATTTTAATTGCCTCTTCCGGGCTTACAGCAGATTCGTCTTGGGTAACATCATTGGAAAAATATTCATTTATGTAGTTGGAAAGATTGATTCTTTTTATCTCTTCGTCAGCTTTAGGGAGTAAGGTAAATTCTAGAAACTGCTTCGAGAAATAAACTGCCTTATTCTCTGGTTCCTTAGGCGCGTGATAATACATAAAATATTTTCTTACCAGATCCTGTAAGGTTAGCATTTTGTTTTTCTGAGGGTTAAATATGTTTTCATAATAGTCACGACTTACATGAAGTGGTGCATAATCAAATTCTACAACCTCTATCCTAGACCAAAAATCGGCTGTAAAAGGTTCATCATCTTGGCGATAAATGGCACCTAGATTAGTGGCAGCA
>CALIQO010000294.1 GCA_938044055.1 uncultured Saprospiraceae bacterium | reverse complement strand
GGCCAGATCTATTTAAGAAAATATATGCTGTAGTGCCACATACTTCCAACTGGGACTTCCCAATCGGGTTGATGGTTATGTATAAAATGAAATTCAGAGTCAACTATTTTGGGAAGGCATCGCTGTTTAAAGGTCCATTTTCATGGATTTTTACAAGAACTGGGGGTATCCCTATTAACCGATCTAAGGCTAGCAATACCGTTCAAGAAATCGTTGAGATTATTAAACAGAGAGAAAGATTTACACTTGCGCTGGCACCAGAGGGGACTAGGGCTAAAGTAGAAAAGCTTAAGAAAGGGTTTTACCACATTTCTAAACTGGCAGAAATCCCTATTGTTTTAGTGAGATTTGACTATCAGAATAAGATTGTAGACTTCGGTGAATTATTCTGGCCGAGCGACGATATAGAAGCAGATTTCAAGTATATCCGAGCGTATTTCAATGGTGTTATAGGCAAGAATCCTGAAAACAGTTTATGTACTTAATCCTTTTCTAAATTTAAAAGGGATCATAAGCAATAAAAAAATTATAGCACCTATACACTCAACACTTAAGATGTATACAGGCCAGGGTCCTAGAACATCTAGTAGGCTTTCTACTGGAGGCTTGTGCATGGTATAGAAATAATTAGATTCGAGCAAGAGATTAATCGCATGCGTGATTAGTAAATATCCATTAATGTAGATAACAGCGCGCCAGAAATCTTGCCATTTAATCCTTATTTTATGAATTATGATGGCATAGACGGGAATGCCTATCATCCAAGCATGCAATATCCAGTATAGATAATATTGAATGCTGTATGGACCATCAGAAAGTTCTGGAGTAATTACGGCCTGTAACGTGCCTCCTACAACATAAAAATAAAGAACACCTAACCATAACCTATTCCTTGTCCACATAACCCATGGCAACATGAATGCTACTACCCGGCATAGATGTAGCGGAAGATCTTCTTTAATATTAAAAGTGTTGTCAATGATCAGCATAAAAACCCTTATCAACACAGCTGCGAGAGGCAACAAGGATAGAAGAAAACCCAGAATTACCTGCTTCTTCTCAGACAGCTTAGAAGCATATAATATGATGATTATGTACAGACTGATGATAACCACCACAGGTATGAAGTGCATAGCAGAAAAGGCTTCAAAACTAGTTTTCAATCGCATAAAACAATAAAATTGTCTCCTAACCAAATATATTGTTTATACCTGAAAGCAAGTATCATATAATTAATTCATATCTGTTAACACAAGATTTTCAGCTTACTACAGGCATTTTCTGAGCTATTTAAAGCCTGCATTTCGAAATAAAAGTGTTATAGATTTCTTAATAACACATTGATAATCAATATGAGATGGGTATTATAAGTGCATATTAATTCAATGAAGAAAGAATTTTAATTATCTTTGCACTCCGATTTTATGACGAACATTTAATCAAGAATCATATATGAGTAAAAAGAGAGTCTTGTTCGTGACGCAAGAAATGAATCCTTATACAACGATATCTAGGATCTCAGAGATAGTGCACAGACTTCCGCTACATACTAACGATAAAGGTTTTGAAATCCGGGTTCTGATGCCCAAGTTCGGAACCATTAATGAAAGAAGACATAGACTACATGAAGTAGTACGATTGTCAGGTATGAACATCATCGTCGATGATGAAGATTATCCATTAATCATTAAGGTGGCTTCCCTACCTGGGGCTCGACTTCAGGTTTATTTTCTTGACAATGAAGAATTTTTCCGTAGGAAATTCATTTTTCATGATGAGGATGAGAAGCCATTTGAAGATAATATGGAAAGAATGGTATTCTTCTGTAAGGGAGTACTTGAAACAGTAAAGAAATTCGGATGGCCACCTGACGTAATACACTGTCATGGATGGATGACGAGTCTTATTCCATTATACTTGAAGAAAGTATATAAGGATGATCCCGTATTCCAGTATTCTAAAATCGTATATTCTTTATACGATCAAGTACTGCAAGAGAATTTCACGGATAAGTTCTTAGAAATCGCAGCTATCAATAATCTTGAAGAAGCGGACATGGAAGTTTTCAAGAAAGATGGCAAGATAGATCTTCATAATGGTGCGTTATCTCATGTAGATGGAATCGTCCAAGGAAGCGAAACAGTATCTGAAACCGTTTCAGACTTTGTAAATGATGAAGTTCAGTCTCTTGATTATGAAGAAGACATAGAAGTTCTTCTGGATCAGCATATCGAACTATATAACAAGATGTCAGAAGAATAAAGTTTCAGAGGTTGACGTTTCAACTTAACTTCTGGATTTTTTCGATGCAATGATCGATTGACCGACTTAAATATCCATTTAAGCAAAGCATATTATAAATGATTATACGCAGTATTACGTTTTGGGCAATTGTTATCCTTGGTCTTACCGCTTACGGTTGTAACGATTCTACCCTTATCGGAAATGATTTATTAGATGATCAAGCGATAGACCTTGATTTTACGGATACCATAACGCTGAAGACATCTACTATATCCGGTGTACCTATCAATACTGATTTAATAGGCAGTGACACTTACATGGTGGGAGATCTAGAAGATCCTATATTCGGGACTTCTAAATCAGATTTGTATTTTTCGATCCTAGCATTAGACAGTTCTGATCCATGGAATTTTGCTAATGATGATCTGGATTCTATTGTTCTTTCATTTGCTATAGATTCTTTCGGAGTATATGGCAAAAATCCAGACATATATAGATTGGAAGTTTTCGAAGGTATAGAGACACTTCCATTTGACACGATTCTCTCTGATCAGACATTTGCGGTGCTTCCTGACCCTATATCTATATTTGAGGATAGTATTGATGTTTCAGAGACACTTGACATATTCGTTCCAGAAATTGATACAACAATAGAATTCGCCTATCATGTGCGTATGAAAATGAATGATGCTTTTTCTAATAAGCTATTCACAGCCTTGAATATTCTGGAAGATAATGCTGGATTAACTGGTTTTCTACCTTCATTATACTTGTCTGCAACATCTGAAGGTGCATCTTTTCTAGGTCTATCCATAGGACAGGGAGAAAGAGTAGGTGACTTTAATAAACTCTCCATATATACAACAGATAGAGATAATGGCAGACCTGACCAGTATGATTTTAGGTTCGGAATAGATCGTTCTTCTAATTTCGTCTATGATTATTCAGCTAGCCTGGTAGAGGCCTCGATTGATAACCCAGTCGCAGACGACGAATTTTTCTTTGTTCAAGGCATGGCTGGTGTAAGAGGTGTAATTGATATTTCAGCAATAGATAACTTTAGAAAAGATGTTTTAATTAACAAGATGGAACTAGAACTTGTTATAGCGGATGATCCAGAATTCATGACAGATTGTTTTCCTCCGATTCCTTCTTATCAGATGTATTATGAAACAGAGAATGGTTTCGTACAGATAAGTGATTTTCAGAATGCTATCGGATTTGGGGCAGGAATATTCGGAGGGGTAGTCGAAGAAGAAGTTTTATCCACAGGTGAAACTGTAAAAAAGGTTAGAATCAATGTTACCAACCATATCAAACAATTTCTTGCAGATCCTACAATAGGCGGAGAAATTATTATATCTTCATTTTCGGAAGCTGAGACTCCTCATAGAACCGTTTTCTACGGTGCCGGTCACTCTAGATTTGCTCCTAAGTTAAATATCTCATTTACTAAGCCATAACACTATATAGAATCACATGTGTGGAATTGTTGCTTATGTTGGAAATAAAGAAGCGTTTCCAATTATTATAGAAGGACTTAAACGTCTTGAATATCGAGGGTACGACAGTGCTGGTATATCTCTTATGAATGGAGATATAACTACGATTAAGAAAAAAGGAAAAGTCAGTGATTTAGAGCAAGCTGCTAAAGGCGCCGACTTACATGGAACACTGGGAATAGGCCATACAAGA
>CALIQO010000293.1 GCA_938044055.1 uncultured Saprospiraceae bacterium | reverse complement strand
TATCCCGTTATAGGAGTCATCTGCGGATCTTCATTTGGATCTGCAATCCATGTACCTCCATCCAGTATTGCTGGATGGGTTAAACCAAATATAGGTGCTGAGCAAGAAGTATGTACGGGAAAAGTGGTTTCTGTCTCATCTGCAAAATAAAAGGTAAATTCCCAGTTAGCCTGGCTATTTGGTAAATCATTACCATCTGCATAAAAATAATCTCCAGTAAGTATAGGACCATCTATCGTCTGGAAGGCTTCGAATTTAGATCCTTTCTTGTAGGCAACTTCAATAGAATCAACTTCCATATCTCCTTCATACTGAGACCAGAAATTCCAGATTTTACCATTACCGTCTTCACAATAATCTGAATTGCCTTCACATACATCCATCACAGTAATGGCATAAAAGAAGGTATCAATAAATGATTGAGGTGCATCTTCATTAGGCATGTATAAAGCTGCACATGCTGGATTATCAGTGTCTGAAAGTTGCATGGCTTGGCCATGCTTAGGGTAGCCAGGCATAGGTACGATCGATGATAAACACGGATCGTATAAACCTATGTCATTAGAAAAAATGTTGAGCTTAATAGCATCTTCATTATTCTCTAAAAAGAATCTATCTAAACATAGGTCTAGAGATAGATTACAGGTTTCAACGTTAACAAGAACGTCATTAAAATTGGGGTCTTCGCAATTTGTTGTTTGTGCAAAGGCGTAACTCACTGATGTCAACATCAGTAGAAGTGTAAGTTTAAAAGGGTTCATCATAGGTGAATTAAGGTTTACGAATAATTCAACCAGAGATGTTTAATATGCGTCAATTCTAATACTAATTTATGTAAAATAGCTGACTTACCTCCTACATATAGATGTAGGTATAGCGACATTAAATCTTCGATATTGATGGATAAAATTCGAAATAACATATATAAACTCTTATATATGTAACGCTATCAAGTCAATACACATGATAAAAATATTACATATTAGTATAAAAATACACCAACTATTCAATCAAAAAAGCGTGATTTAATGAGTATTTGTCCTAGAAACGTGGATAAAACATTGAAAATAAATGAAATATGTAACGTTAATTGTATGATTTCAGCCCATCTCACATCATAAAATCAAGGCAATAGCTCAATTCCTTCTGAAATTAGAATAGACAATTCTGGACGACTCAATTTTAGTTGGGATAAGCCATTCAAGAGCAGATCCTTCTGACGATTATCTGTAGCTATTTCCAACAATTCAAGAAGCAACAACCATTCTCCAGGATGATCGTTCAGAATTTTTTCACCAAGATCTTTTATTTCTAAATGATTCCTATTGGTTTCATTGCGATGGTTCTTTACTTGATTATACAGAGATTCGAGTTCTACGGTCTTTGCTGTCTTAGGCTGCTTTATAGTATTAACCTGTGAAGCCTCATAGAGATTGGGAAATGAATTGTAATCTGCAGCTCCTGCATAAGCACTTATAATGTTACTTCCGACAACCATATCGAATATCCCATCTTCTGGTGTAAACAATACTTCCTCTCGATATGTAACTGTACAATCTCTTAACTGTATAATCATTAATTTCCCTTGAATATTCCGTAAGCCTGTAACGTTCATGCCTTCCACTTTAATCCCGCTTTCGTATTGGAAAGAAAGCCACTTTCCGTCATAGAAGTTATATGCCTTCAAGTCATACGGCCCCATGTCCTCTATGGCAAGGTTGATGTTTCTTAATTTTCCGAGTGGAGAACTAAATCCGTTTTTGTGATTTTCAATCCCATGCCCTATCAATTCCTTTTCTCGATAAGCCAAAGCTGTCGATCCTGTTGTCTTAAAGAAAATCACTTCGTTGTTATCGTTGACTAGTACTTCTGAAAACTGACCAGACACCTGTAATCCAGTATTCACCTCTATGGTACCAACCATTCCTGACTCAATCAACTTTCGCAATCCAGAAGCACCTCCTTTTCTGAGGCTCAATGTATTAGCAAATTGTTCTAACACTTCCATCAAGTAGGAAAAATCTGGCGTTACATACAGCTGAGTCTGTGGCTTGGTTATATCAAAACCCTGGTAAGCAGCTTGATGTGAATAAGGATGTTTTTCAACATCATCACTCATGCACCACTTGCTCTCTCCTATAGACGACAGTAAACCTGCTCCATATATTTTAGGATCATCCATGGCACCTATCAACCCATACTCTACGGACCACCATTGCAGATTTCTCATCATGGACATTTCTGACAATTCCACCTCTTTAAGCTGCAACCGATCTACTTCTTTCTGAGCCTTATCAATTTCTTCATTATCTACACCTATGGCTTCCTTTAAGATCGAAAGCTTTCTGACTGCTTCATATAATTCTATATCATGTCGGGACATAATTGCTCGTGCACCGATGTCGCCTAGCCTCCTCAAATATTCTGCATAATCCGGATTAGCAATTATAGGAGCATGACCAGCTGCTTCATGGATTATATCTGGTGCAGGTGTATATTCAATATTTTCCAATTGTCGGATATCAGAAGCAATGACCAACACCTTATACGCTTGAAACTCCATGAATGCATTGGGAGGAATGAATCCATCTACTGCTACAGCTGCCCAGCCGATTTCTTTCAATATTCGATTCATACCATACATGCTAGGTATCTCTTCTATGTCTATCCCCGTTTTACTAAGTCCTTCCAAGTATGAATCATGAGCGACTTGAGAAAGGTATCGAACGTTCTGTCTCATCACGTATCTCCAGACGGCCTGATTTATAGGCGTATAATCATTGTAATTCTGATCAAGAATGAATTGCTTTAAGTGCTTAGGCAATCTATCAATCAGCTCGTTACTGTCATAAGATGGTTTTTCTTCCACTGTATTTTATCTTTTCATATCAAGTATAAAATTATACAATTGAAGGCTATCAGAACGCCTCTTCTATTAAGATTCATTGAAATTGAAGACTATTTGTCCGCAGTGTGAAGAAAAACCCGAAACTGCTTAGATAAATCATTATTAATTACGTATCTTAACACTACTCCCGATAAAAAGAATTGACCAATGAGTAAAAAGAGTGTAATCACCATTGTATGGGATTTCATATCAAGAATGATGTTCCATGCGATTGCTTTCGCAATATTGCTATACATCTTATCAGCAAGTATACTAAGCGTAGCAGATGGTTCATTAGATCCTTTTAGAGGTTATTTAAGTAAGAATTATATTATAGGGTATTTAATTGCCGGCATTTTTTACTATTTCATCAAGGTTAGATGGTTGGACCAGACTTTCCGCAAGCCTAAGCTTACCAAGGCTAAATCTCTTCCTATTGTAGAATAAGATTATTTTACAAGAATATTTCAAGGGTTAATTCAACGCTGATCATTGACATTAAATTATAGAATCTATCTATACCAATAGAAAGAATTTATTCTCCAATTGTACTTGTTACACACCGCGGTTGTTAAACTTAATATTCATGCCGGTGTCATGAAACATAGTTCCCGATTCTACACACCCACGGATGAACCAGACCACTTGATACCCTTCGATTCTATTACAACATCCTTAGTTCCAACTTAACTTTAAAAAAATCAAGACTTGGTGAGCTCTTTTCCAAATAAAAGTTGCGTAATGAGTATAGAGCAGAATTAGTAGTAAGGTTCTGCTCCATACATCAGTAAGGAAGTAGAATTCTTTCTTGCAGGTTTTGTAATCCAAAAATAACAACCATGTTGCGAACAATTGCTCCTATTGTATTGCTATTGCTGTCATTCAGCATGGCAGAATCCCAAGTTAAAGATGGTATCTTCTTTTATGGTTTTAAAGCCGGAGGCGCTGTATCAGATATCAGTGATATATCTACGACTATCATCAGACCAGTGTTTCCTGTAGACACCTATTCTACTTCGATAGCCAGAAGGAAAGGTCTTACAGCAGGATTCACCATCTACCATAGGTTTAAAGACAGCCGTCTGGCCATCCAGCCCGAGATATCTTATGCCATGGGCGGTGCTGACTTCAGGTATATGGATGTCAATGAACTAGACTATACTATTGATTTCAATTATCAATACTTGAATATCAGTATGATGATTAAGATGTATCTGGCAGGAGGTGCCTACTTTAACATAGGACCTACCCTCGGGCTTAACCTTACCGGAACAAGTTTAACCTATAAATCTAATATGCCTGAACTCGGACCAGACCTACAGATCCAACAAAGTCTGCGAGAAGTTCTAAAAGGAAAAAACAATTTTTG
>CALIQO010000292.1 GCA_938044055.1 uncultured Saprospiraceae bacterium | reverse complement strand
CACCTATAAGTTTTGTATTGTATTTTTCCCAGATGCCCATTTTCCCTACTTCAATTGCTAGATTGAGGGCAGTCTGACCTCCCATTGTAGCAAGGACAGCATCAATCTGTCGTTCTTGCAATATCTCCTCTATGCTTTCAGGTGTAAGGGGCTTGAGGTATATGTGATCCGCTGTTACTGGATCAGTCATGATAGTAGCTGGATTAGAATTTATTAAACTGACCTCTATTCCTTCTTCTCTCAGTGATCGAGAAGCTTGAGTTCCAGAATAATCAAACTCACATGCTTGTCCTATAATGATGGGTCCACTCCCTATTATGAGAACGGATTTAATACTATTATCTCTAGGCATATCTGCGTCTTAGGTAAACGCTCGCAAATATATAGATTACAGTCACTTAGAAGGCCTTTTAATAGATTTAAATTTATTAAATATGATTTTTTAAATATTTACTTGAGTTACTTTGTTGTTAAATGTATCTCTTTCCAGAAATCATCTTATGATTTATTCTGTTCAATGAAGAGAAGAAAAGTACATTTGCGCAAGCAAAACATATCACTGCCCAAGCGAAAAATATAGAATGGATCAGCAGATTAAAAAAACGGAACAAAAAGCCCTTGAAATCAACCTCGACACGAACATTTATGGAACCTTTGCAGAAATAGGCGCCGGTCAAGAAGTTGCCAGAAATTTCTTCCAAGTAGGAGCAGCAGCAGGAACCATTGCTAAGACGATGTCGGCATATGACAAGACGTACTCTGATGCCATTTATGGTTCAGAAGAATCTAATCGATATGTCTGTGAAAGCAGATTGTACAAGATGCTAGATCATGAGTATCAGCTTATAGAAGAGCGGTTGATGAAAAGAAAAGAAGACGACCGCCGTTACTTCGTGTTTGCAGATACAGTGGCGGCTATCAACTATAAAAAAACGGTCAAAGGTCAGGGTTGGATGGGTGTACGGTTTCAACTTTCTCCTGAAGGTCCGAGCAACGATCTTGTTATTCATGTTAAAATGCTTGACAATGACAATCGTCTTCAACAAGAAGCTATAGGGGTCCTCGGAGTAAATATGATGTATGCTTGTTACTTTCATTATGAAGATCCAGAAACTTTCGTCAGTTCTCTTCTTGATGGGCTGCAAGGGAGGATTTCCATCGACTTGATACGTCTTACAGGTCCAGACTTCGATCATGTAGACCATCGCTTACTTGCTTTATATCTTGTTAAGAATGGGCTTACGGATGTAACTGTTTTCGACATAAATCAGAGTCTTCATGCTTCTGAGTTCTTGTATAAAAAATCCCTCATGGTCGTCCGGGGTAATTTCCGTCCACCGACTAAGGTTACCCTCGATGTTATACGCACAAGTTTTCAACAGTTTCGGAATGAGTCAGATATAGAAGACGCGAATGCACATATAGTCTCCGAAATCACTCTTGAATATTTATCTAAATTTGGACAGATTTCTGATCGCGATTTCCTAGATAGAGCGGATATGTTGTGTGCCCTAGGTCAGACTGTTGTAATTTCTAATTGCAACAATCACCAGAGCTTAATCAACTATCTTGCTGATTATAAAATCAAGCACTTAGGATTGGTCATCGGTGTTCATGAATTGCTTGATATTATAAATGAAAAATTCTACGAAAATCAAGACGGTCGTCTTCTAGTAGCTTTCGGAGAATTATTTACTAAGTCTATTAAGATATATGCCTATCCAGCACTTGATAGAAATACAAAGGAATTAATTACAGCTAAGAATCTTCCAGTTCCGCAAGGAATTACTTTTTTATACAAGCACTTACTAGACGGTGAGCAAGTAGTCGAGGTAACAGGTTATGAAGAATCGATGCTCGACATTTTTCCTATGGATGTATATAAAGACATCAAGCAAGGCGGAACAGAATGGGAAGACAAGTTGCCTGAGGTGCTTGTTCATATAATAAAAGAAAAAGGAAGTTTCGGATATAATTCAATGACAGCTGATGTATAATTCTCCCAGTCATACCTTGTTTTTATTCTTCTCAATTGTCATAGGAATTATATATAGTTGTAAACCAAAAATAGAAAGGACACATTCTCCGAATATAGTTTCTGCAAGCATCATCGACACACAATCCATGAATAGATTAATTGATACAGTAGGTATGGATTATATCATGGGTCATTTCGATCCAGCAACCGATAATCGATTCACCATAATAGAAGATAAATATGCAGATAGAAGTGGTCTTCTTATGCGAATAGAAGCTTATGAGGAATTTATACGGATGTATGATGCAGCATCTGCGGAAGGCATCCGATTTAAGATTCGTTCTGCCACCAGAAACTTCGATTATCAGAAGGGAATATGGGAAAGAAAATGGCTCGGACAGACGATAGTCAGTGACGGCACCAACGTACATACAGATATAGCTCAACCGATCGACAAGGCACTTAAAATATTAGAGTACAGCAGCATGCCTGGAACTTCTCGGCATCACTGGGGTACAGATATAGATCTAAATTCTTTTGACAATGGATGGTTCGAATCAGGTGAGGGTTTAAAATTGTATACTTGGATGCAAGCGCATGCTCATGAGTATGGATTCTGTCAGCCTTATACAACTAAAGGAGTCGACAGACCTCACGGTTACAATGAAGAAAAATGGCACTGGTCGTACATTCCTCTTTCTGCAGATCTAATCCAGGAAGCAGAAAGATTAAATGACAATATGATTAAAGGTTTTATGGGTGCTGAACAAGCTGAAGCAATAGGTGTTGTAGAAAAGTACATTCTTGGAATTAATTCAACATGTAAAATACATTAATTATGGCATTAACAGAATCTACGATGCAACCATTAGGTACCGTTGCTCCTCCTTTTTCATTGCTAGATACGATCAGCGGCAATTATCTCAATCTTGACGACTTAAAATCTGAAAAGGCAACAGTAATCATGTTTATCTGTAATCATTGTCCATATGTAATCCACCTAATCAGAGAAATAGTGGATCTCGCTCAGGAATATAGAAACAAGGGTGTTTCGTTTATAGCCATAAGTTCTAATGATGTCGCTAATTACCCAGATGACGATCCAGACAAAATGAGAATTGTAGCTAAGGTTCTAAAGTTTCCTTTCCCATACCTGTACGATAAAAGACAGACTGTAGCTAAAGCTTACGACGCAGCTTGCACCCCCGACTTTTACGTTTATAATGGAGACATGAAGTTAAGCTACCGAGGTAGAATGGATGACAGCTCTCCTGGTAATGGTAGAAGGGTAACAGGTATCGAACTTAGGGCGGCAATTGATAATACACTTGCTGGTCAAGAAACGGAAAAACAATTCCCCAGTATAGGTTGTAATATCAAGTGGCTAGCTACTTAGGTTTCAGAAGTATAATATTATCTATTAACCTTACTCCTCCTGTCCATACTGCTGTACAAGCGACCAGATACTTTTTCCCTTTAAAAGATTTAATTTTCTTGAGTGTATAGCCATCAGCTATGGTAAAATACTCAGGGTCGAAATCAGTTATCGCTAGGTTGTTTAGTGCCCATTTTTCAATTTTAGAAGGTGTATGATTCTTCATCATACGTTTCGATTT
>CALIQO010000291.1 GCA_938044055.1 uncultured Saprospiraceae bacterium | reverse complement strand
GCAGTGGAAGTTGGACGATGAATCCATCTACATCTTCTGATTCATTGAGATCCCTTACGATCTCAAGTAGCTCTTCCTGGCTTATGGAGGAATCTTTTCTGATCAGGGTAGATTCAAAGCCTACATACTCACAAGATCGCACCTTGCTTCTTACATAAGATTGCGAAGCAGGATCATCGCCCACCAGTACAGCCGCTAGATGAGGAATATTTCCTCCCTCTTCTTTAATCTTACTTACTCTTTCTTTTATTTCTTCCTTGAGTGTTGCCGAAAGTTTCTTTCCATCTAGTACTACCATTGCTTGTCTTGATTAATGCCACGAATATATAACATTCCCACATATATGAATGCCTCAAATGTATAAGATTGGCTCCATTTTTGTCTCTTATAACTTTACAGCAAAATAAAGAGCTGTATGCTCGGAAGACATGTTCTAGATTACATCTTTTTTATAAACCTTTTCCTTCCTAAGCAATTAATCTAAAATGTTGTTATGAATAAACAACTTGTCACCTCTTATAAGAAGCATGCGGATACAACTACACTGAATCCACAGAATATAGAATTACTAAAAGCGGCTAGAGCAGCTCTATCTAAGAGTTACGCTCCATATAGTAAATTCTATGTGAGTGCAGCCGTCAGAACAGCTAAGGGTATATACATAGGTGCCAATCAAGAGAATGCTTCTTATCCATTGTGCATGTGCGCTGAGCGTGTTGCCTTATACAATTATGCTATGCAGGACATAGATGGTCCTGCCCTCTCACTTGCAATTATTGTCCACAATCCAGAGCAACCTGTACTTTTTCCAGCTACTCCATGTGGTGCATGCAGACAAGTAATACTTGAGTACGAATTGAGACAAAAACAAGATATCAATATACTTCTGCAAGCCGACACCGATGAAGTATGGGAGTTCAAGTCTATAAAATCTATTCTTCCACTTCACTTCGATCCAGAAGTGCTCTAGCCCGTATTAAGTCTTCTTCTGTATCTATCCCAAATGAATTATCCACTTCAACCTCAACTCCATATATAGAATAATTATTTTCTAACCACCTCAGTTGCTCTAGAGACTCTAATTGTTCTAAAGAAGATGCTTTAAGCGAAGTGTATTTTTCAAGGGCTTCTTTCTTAAAACCATATATTCCTACGTGCTGGTAATAAATTGCAGCTTCGTACCACTTAGCATAAGCCAGATCACGGTGTGCTGGAATGGCTGCTCGAGAGAAGTATAGAATTTTACTATCCACAGACTTAACCAGTTTCACTTTATTATAATCGAAGAGATCTTGCGCGGATTGAACAACATGGTAACAAGTACCTATACTTACTTCATCTTTTTTCATAAGTTCAGATAGGAGATCAATCCTTGCTGGATCAATAAAAGGTTCATCTCCTTGTAGATTGATGATAACATCAGCTTCTATTGAATCAAGAACCTCACAGATTCTAGATGTACCATTGGGATGGGTATCAGCAGTCATAATTACCTTATCGGTAAATATTGCTGCGTGATTATATATGTCTTCATGGTCTGTCAATATGTATACATCCCCTACTGAGTCTGCTTTTATGGCTCGTCCATATACCCGTTCAATCAAGGTTTTCCCTCGAATTTCCTTGAGGGGCTTTCCTGGCAACCTCTGCGATTGAAATCGAGCTGGTATCAAACATGCAATTTTAGTCATAGTACAGATTAAATCATTTTATACCAAAGTATTACATATTACAATATTAATTAATATATTTGCTTTTTGAAAGCATAACCTTCGTGATGATAAGAAACCTACAATTCACACTAGTTCTGGTTGCTGTATTCAGTACAAGCATCCTATCACAGTCCGAAAATAGCAATTCTAGCCTCATAGGCAAGACTATAGAAGTAGATCTTGTTCCTGAGAAAGGATTAATTTATACACATACTATAAAAGCGGGTCATACCCTGTATAGTCTATCTAGGCTATTCCAGACCGATGTCTCTGACTTAAAGCGCCTTAATAGTATACAAGAAGAAATCCCTATTTCTCTTGAGCAGAAAATTGCCATTCCCTTCGATGCTAGATTGATGCTCCGCAAGGAACGAGTGGATCTTGCTTCTTGCAATTGTGTGCCCGTGTATTATACCATTAAGCCTAAGGACAATCTTTTTCGTTTGTCTCGTCTGACATTTGACCAAGCAATTCCCGATATGATGGAACGGAATCAACTACAAGATTATAATCTTTCGCTTGATCAGAAATTGCTAGTAGGATGGATGCCCCTTTATACGCAGACAATTGGACCCAAAGTGGTTAAGGTTAACGAAATTTCTAGTGTAGATGGAAATCCCGTTGAAAATGCTGTTGTTGGAATTGAAAAGGACGACAATATTGTAATTAAAGATACCATAGGTATTTACATCAAAAATGAACTTACCAACTATCCCACTCCAGTAGAGACAGTTAAGAAATTGATCTTAAAAAAGAATAAGTCTCTCGCTATCTGGGATAAAGCCGAAGACCCTAACCAAGGCAGTATGTATGTCCTGCATAGAAACGCTAAAGTAGATAGCATCATAGAGTTGTATAACCCTCTACTAAATAGGCGTGCTTATGCCACTGTGGTAGGACATATTCCAGAAGAAAGCTATACGCCAGATGTAGGTGTAATATTATCCGCTAAAGTGGCAAGTGCGCTAGGAGCGATAGATAGTAGATTTATAGTAGAAGTAAAGTATTATGAATAGAGATTAATACCTACTTTTGTCCTCAGAAAAGAGAATAACCTCTCTTCTATAATCTTGTATGCAACTTATGTATTATAACAATATCCTTGAGACTATAGGAAACACTCCTTTAGTTAAACTTAATGCTACTGTGTCATCCGTTAAAGCAACTGTTCTAGGCAAAGTAGAAACGTTCAATCCTGGCCATTCAATTAAAGATCGGATGGCACTAAAGATGGTGGAAGATGCGGAAAAAGCAGGTAAAATAAAACCAGGCGGGACCATCATAGAGTGTACCTCTGGAAATACAGGAATGGGAATTGCACTTGCAGCAGCTGTAAAAGGATACAAGTGCATATTTACGACTAATGACAAACAGTCGAAAGAAAAAGTAGACCTCCTGAGGGCCGTAGGCGGAGAAGTCATTGTATGTCCGACTAATGTTACCCCTGATGACCCTCGTTCATACTATTCTGTAGCAGAAAAACTTAGTAAAGAAATCCCTAACTCTTTCTGGTGTAATCAATACGATAACTTAAGTAATAGACAAGCTCACTATGAATCTACTGGTCCTGAAATATGGACTCAGACCGAGGGTAAAATCACCCACCTTGTTGTAGGTGTAGGAACTGGAGGAACCATCTCAGGAACAGCTAAGTACTTAAAAGAACAGAACCCCGATATAAAAATATGGGGAATTGATACATATGGATCTGTATTCAAGAAATACCATGAGACCGGAGAATTCGATGAAAAAGAAATATATCCATACATCACTGAAGGAATAGGAGAAGATATTCTTCCTAAAAATGTAGACTTTACACTTATTGATCACTTCGAGAAAGTGTCTGATAAAGATGGAGCCATGGCCGCAAGAGACCTTGCTTGTAGAGAAGGTCTTCTTCTAGGTTACAGTGCTGGTTCTGCTCTTGCTGGTGTAATTCAGATGAAAGAGCAACTTACAGAAGACGACCTAGTAGTCATTATATTCCACGATCATGGAAGTAGGTATGTGGGAAAAATATACAATGATGATTGGATGCGTGATAGAGGATTCTTGGATACAGAATTAAAGATCTATAATCTGATCAATCAGAAAAGCAATACAGAATTATACGAAGTTGAATCTAGTCACTCTATCGAAGAATGCCTACAGCTTATGAAAAACAAAGACATAAGTCAAGCACCTGTAACTAAAGAAGGAAAGATCGTAGGCAGTATATCCTTAACCAGAATCCTAGCTTACCTATTAGAAGAACCCAATAAAGATATGACAGGATCTGTGGAGCATATCATGGAGTCTCCCTTCCCTATTGTAGATATAAACACAAGCATCAAAGACCTCAACAAGTATATTGAAAAAGAAGGACAAGCAGTTGTTGTCTATGACAACTTATCACAAGCTCATATAGTAACACAATACGATATAATTCAATCCCTATAGATTATGAGAATAGTTTTTATGGGTACTCCTGCATTCGCTGTTCCTACACTAAAGGTTCTTCATGAACAAGGATATGATATCGTAGGTGTAATTACGAGTACAGATAAGATGGGTGGCAGAGGTGGAAAGAAATTATTGATTTCCGATGTTAAGAAATATGCTGTAGAGCACAATCTGAAGGTCTTGCAACCTAAAAACCTAAAAGCTCCATCTTTCTTACAAGAACTGAAAGCATTAAAGGCAGACTTACAAGTTGTTATTGCTTTTAGGATGTTACCTGTTGTTGTATGGGATATGCCACCATTAGGTACCATTAATCTCCATGGCAGCCTATTGCCTGCTTATCGAGGTGCTGCTCCGATCAACTGGGCTGTAATCAATGGAGAAACTATTACTGGAGTGACCAGTTTTCAATTGAAACATGCCATCGATACAGGAGATATAATTCTTCAAGAGAAAGTCGCCATAAACCCAGAAGACACAGCGGGCGATCTTCATGATAAAATGATGGAAGTCGCAGCACAGACTGTTCTCCGTACTGTTCAGATAATTGAAAAAGGAGATGTAACATATACAGAGCAAGATGAAACCAAGGTATCTAAAGCTCCTAAAATATTCAGAGAAGATTGCGAGATAGATTTCACGAAAAAAACTGAGGAAATAAAAAATTTCGTGCGCGGTCTAGCGCCTTATCCAGGAGCCTTCTGTAAAATCAATGGTACAGAGACCAAGGTTTATAGTATACTGGTCGAAGAGGTAGTTCACGATGTTCCTTGCGGAAATTTTTATTCCGACAACAAGAGTTACATCAAGGTCTTCTGTAAGGACGGAATTATAAGTCTTGAAGATGTCAAGTTTCACGGCAAAAAGAGGATGCCAATAAGAGATTTTCTAAATGGAAACAAACTTGAGCTTATTCAGAAGTAAACCCAAAAACTTTTTCAGCAAGTACTTTAACTAATTTTACTTCAGAAAAGATAGTATTAGAGTTGTAATCACTTTCTTCTAACAAGGGCGGCGAATAGCTGTATTCACTCATTCTGGATGATTCTGCCAGTGATGTATTCAGATATATGCAGCATACTAAGCTTAAGCACACTGTAAGTGCTAAGAGATACTTGATTGGATTCTTTCGTGATTTCATTGATTAATAGGTGGTTATTAATGTGAATCTTTAATTGGTTTCTAAAAGTAAAACGGGAGTTCCAAAGATTTAGTTACAGGATTGTTAATCTTTTTTAAGAAATTTCAAAAAAAAATGTGTCCTATTGCATAGAACAAACATCATACAAGACCACCTAAACGCCTGGTATTGAGTCTATTAATCTCTTAGTATAATCTGAAGAGGACTGGTGGAATAATTTTTCAGCATTTCCATATTCAACAATCTCTCCATCCTTCATGACAGCAATATGATCGCTTATGTGTTTAATTACACTTAAGTCATGGGAGATAAAAATCAATGAAAGACCATACTTCTTTTTTAAACTATTGAGTAGGTTTAAAACTTGGGCTTGAACAGATACATCTAGCGCAGAAACCGACTCATCACATATAATGAATTCTGGATTAACACTAAGAGATCTAGCAATACATATCCGTTGTCTCTGACCACCTGAGAACTCGTGTGGATATCTATCGTAGTGATCGGATTGAAGGCCTACTTCATGCAGCAACTGCATAACCATTTCTTTTCTTTCTGCTTTAGATCTGCCTATATTATGGACTTGCATGGGCTCAAGTATTGCCGCTCCTATCTTCATCCTGGGATTCAACGAACCATATGGGTCTTGAAATATTATCTGAAGATTTCTCCTCAGATTAACCCACTCTTTTCTACCCAGATCAACAATAGAATTGCCCTTATACCTTATGTCTCCATTTTCTATTTTTTCCAAGCCTACTATACACCTTCCTAGTGTTGATTTTCCGCAACCTGACTCCCCTACTAAGCCTAGCGTTTCTCCTTCATATACAGAAATGGAAACATTCTTTACCGCATCTACTTTAGCGGTTGTTCTACCCCATATGTTTTTACGCGTGATATAGGACTTAGATATGTTTTCCACCTCAAGAATATGTTTCTTTTTCTCCAGATTTAAAATAGATGCTTGGTAAGCAGATTGCGATATCTCTTCTGTATTAAAACCATTGTTTTCATCAAGAAAATCCTCCACCGTAGGCAGGATAGATATCCGCTTATCTAATGGTGGCCTGCAATTTATAAGACCCTGTGTATAAGGGTGTTTCGGTCTATGCAATATATCTGAGGCTAGCCCTTTCTCCACAATTTCTCCCTTCCGCATTACAACTACGCGATCTGCAAGATCTTGGATAACGCCGAGATCATGCGAAATAAAAATAGTTGAAACATGGAATCGACTTCCTACTTCCTTGATGATTGACAAGATTTCTTTCTGTACGGTTACATCAAGTGCAGTAGTAGGTTCATCAGCTATGAGGACATCAGGATTGTTAGAAAGAGCCATGGCAATCATGACACGCTGTAACTGGCCTCCTGAAAGTTCATGTGGATATGCTTTTAATACTCGAGCAGGATCTGGCAATTTCACTTTATCGAAGAGGTCAAGTACTTTGTTCTTTGCTTCTGTCTTACTTATTTTATTGTGTAATAAGATTGCCTCCATTACTTGTTTTCCACAACGATGAGTGGGGTTCAGGCTTGACATCGGCTCTTGAAAAATCATGGCTATCCTTGATCCTCTTAATTTCCTGAGCTGTTCTCCTTTTATCTTAAGAACATCGATTGTTCCTGAGCCAGGGTTGAATAGGATTTCTCCTGTCCTTATAGATCCGGGTGGACAATCTATAAGTTGCATAATAGCTTGACAGGTGACAGACTTGCCAGAACCACTCTCTCCTACAATTCCGAGAACTTCCCCTTTATGGAGGTTAAAAGAAACCCCTCTAACAGCTTGAAATACATCACCATCGGCATGAAAATCTATAGCAAGATTATTAACGGATAGGATGATTTCTTTATCCATAATTATAGACTTACACTATCAACAATAGACAAGCCATATCCTTTAAGCCCTACGCGTTTCTTAGCATTAGAAGAAATAAGTCTTATGTCTTTTACACCCATATCTCTCAGGATCTGAGCTCCTACACCGAAATCTCGTTGCAAGTCAGAAGGCAGTGGGTCATTGTGGCTATTTGTATCAATTTCTCTTAATTTATGAATGATGGAGTTCCCTTTCTCTCCATGACGCATGTACAACAATATGCCTTTGCCATTATCAGCAATCATCTTCATGGTCTTGTTGAGTTTTTCTGCATAATTCTCGAATAATATTCCCAGTATATCTCCTGTCTCAGAATTAGAATGCACGCGGACCAGTGTAGGTTCGCTTGTAAAGTTCTCTCCCATCGACAAGGCAAGGTGGACATCTCCTGTTGTAAGCTGCTTATATGCAGTTACTTTAAACCTCCCATATTGTGAATCGATATGTGTTTCTAGCTCTCTCTGGATGATGCTTTCAGTCTGCATACGATAGGCAACAAGATCTTTGATAGAAATTATTTTCATATCGTGTTGCTTGGCGATCTCAACGAGCTGTGGAAATCTAGCCATGGTTCCATCATCATTGAGAATCTCTACAAGAACTCCGGCAGGATATAGACCCGCCATCTTAGCGAGATCAACAGAAGCTTCTGTGTGACCTGTTCTTCTTAGTACTCCTCCAGACTTAGCAATCAGTGGAAAAATATGTCCTGGTCTTGCATAATCAGTCGCTACTATAGAAGGATCGGTTATACACTTAATTCCAGTTGATCTATCGTACGCGGAGATACCTGTAGAACAGCCGTGACCAACAAGGTCTATAGAAACTGTAAATGCAGTTTCATGCAACGCTGTATTATCTCTTACCATCATCTGCAGGTCAAGTTCTTTAGCGCGATTCTCTTCAATCGGGGTACAGATAAGGCCTCTACCATACTGCGCCATAAAATTGATTGTCTCAGGAGTTATCAACTCAGCAGCGCAGATAAAATCACCTTCATTCTCTCTCTCTTCATCGTCAACAACAATGACTATTTTCCCTGCTTTGATTTCTGCAATGGCTTCTTCTATGGTTGACAATGCTGAATTAGCTTTTATCGCCTCTGTATCTAAATTCATTTATTATTTTCTCTAATTTTTTATTCTGGATCTCCCAAGAATACGTTGATCCAACAAAATTAATTGCATTCTCGCTAATTTGTTTATATAAATTAGAATCATTTAGTAAATATTCGATTATTTCTACATATCGTTCTGGATCATCTGCGATGAATATTTCCTTTCCTGGAGTGGCGCCGATGCTTTCATTAACTATACTACTGGTCACAACGGGAATTCCAGAAGCCATTGCTTCTAATATTTTATTCTGCATCCCAGTACCTTTAAAAATGGGTGCTACAAGGATCTTTATCGCGCAATAGGCATTCCTTATATCTTCTAAGTACCCTGTTACATATACTCTATCATCTGCCATCTTTTTGAGAACGGGTGCGGGCCTTGCACCAGCGATCAGCAACTTATACTCCTTACTTAGTAAAGGCATAATCTCTTTAACCATATATTTTACAGCAATAACATTGGGCAAGTAACCCATATTCCCTACGAAACCAATTTCGAAACGCTTACTCCTACTATCCTTAGAAAAATGCTCCATGTCTACTCCATTTTTCACAATTTTAAAGTTGAGATCTGATCCTATGTGTTGGGCATCAATTTTCGATATAAGTATGTGCGACTGGTATGCTGTGTATATTTTCCGTTCATACTTTTTCATTTTGGAAGCTTCTAGGTTGTATAACAACTTAAGTGGAATCCGACAACCCTCAGCTCGTTTCTTCATTCCTACAGAAAAGGCGTCCATATAGTCCATAACTTTAGGAAGATCCTCAATCTCAAGTGAATACTCCGCCGTTCTTACTAGATGGTTATATACTAGATCACATTGCTTATCTTTTATGAGCATTTCTACATTTCGCCGTATGTTTTTATTATAATAATATGCAACTTGAAAAGGCATCCTCCATCCATGTATCAGTAGATTCTTAATTTTTGAAAGGAGAGATTGTTTGTAGACATATAATTCTTCCACAAGTTCTGAGACATGATCTATGTCTTCCTGCCTTGTTTTGTCGGCAGCTATTGAAAAAAGATAAACAATGTGTTCCTGACTTAGATGCTTGATGTGATTGTAAAGCCTAAGCTTATCACCCTTTTCCAGAGGATAAGGAAATCTAGATGTTATTACGGCTATTTTCACAACGCTAATGTAGCAATTGTATCCTAGCTATACTTATTGGTTATCTAAGATTTCCTTCAGGTACTTTTTCAGCCCTTATATTTTTTACCAACTTAAGTGCTAGTGAATTGTTGTGGTAGTGATTATTGATGAATGCTGCTGCTTTCTTACCTATTTCTCGATTTTTATTTTCGTCTACAAGTAATTGCAATACCGCTTGCGCAAATGCTTCTTTTTCGTCCCTGATAGCGATATGAACATCGTTTCTGACATGGATACCCTCTACACCTATATGGGTTGTAACAATAGCCTTACCTAAAGCCATACCCTCTAAGATTTTCACTCTTGTCCCACTTCCAGAGAGTAAAGGAACTATCAAGACATCGTGTTCAGTCATAAATGATTTAGCGTCGGGGATTTCTCCTACGAAATGTACCCTTGAATATGTTCCAGGAAAATCTTCTTGGTTGTAATTTCTACCTGCAATAAATAACTCAGCATCAGAGATTTTATTAATATATGGCCATGCATTGTCTAAAAACCACTTTATCCCTTCGGCATTAGGAATCCAGTCCAATGCACCTATGAAACCAACTGATTTCACCTTCTTAGTTTTATAACGATGCGGTTTATAGGACATAACATCTAAACCTATAGGTATGGAAACTACGGGTACTGAAGATTCTGATTCAGCGATAAGATGCTGATCCCTGTCACTTACGGAAGCAATAAGGTCATAACCATTATAGGATTCAATCTCATACCTTTTAAGCTTCTTAGTTAGATACTTTAGGTACTGCTTTTTAAGAGCATTTACTTCATTCTTACATATCCTTTCCCATATTTCATACTCTACGTTATGCGCTCTCAATACGATCTTAGCATCAGATAACTCGCGTATGGCCGGAAGGTAATAAGAAAGATATATGGTTTCGATGAGAATAACATCATACGTATTCTCATGTAGTATTTTTCTTAATTTCTGCTCATAATCTTTAGACCTAAATCGAGAAGTATGATAGGATTCTTTAGATAACAAGTTCAAAGCAGCCCCTAAGAGGCTGATCTCATTGTCTACAGAAACGGAATAGACCTTCTTATAATGCCCGCAGTGCCTTGTTGCTTCTTTCAAGTCAACAAAGTGCTTGGTTGTATTCATACTAAGCAGGGATATTTCACACCCTGAGGTAGCGAGTCCTTTGCTTAAGTTAAAGGTGGCAATTGACTCACCATCTTTTAGCGGAAAAGGAAATTTCTTGGTTAGTTGGAGTATTCTCATTAAACGCAGCTCATTCTATCTAATACAATAATAAACACTACAAATGGGATTGAAAAAGCATTAAGGATATTTATCCTTAATGCTTTAACGAGTATTCTCATTACTCGGGTATAAAATAAGATCTATTTTTTAGCTTTTCATAGCCATTTCTTTCATTTCAGCCATCCAAGTAACGATGGACTTAGCTCTGTTCGTCCTGTTTATCGAATCATACGATTTAAGAAGATTGAGAGAATAAGCTGTACTTCGACGGCTTGAAGTTCCTCCACCACATCCGGACTCATAAGAGTTAGAATCTCCAGATGCAGAGAATAATCCATATCCTACGTAGAAACCATATTCTTTTTCATCTTTCTGAGCAACAAGCTGCGTCTGATTTAATCCCAGCAGGCCTTTATAATTATCTACGAATACTTCTATATCTACTTGCATTCCTGTAGATTCAGATGCATTGTGCAGTGATTGTAGGGCAGAAATAGAAACTTCTGACTGGTATTCATTAATGACACCTCTCTTTTTAATATTATACTTTCTTAAATCTCCTCTGTTGTCAATAAGGAATCCTACTCTATGTACTTCACCATCAATTATCTTCTCTTCTGCATACTGAAAGATGACTTCAGGCATTTCATAATGGGTAAGGAATTCTTCAGCA
>CALIQO010000290.1 GCA_938044055.1 uncultured Saprospiraceae bacterium | reverse complement strand
GGTATATAGATGAAGAAGATCTAAATAGAAACTTCCCTGGTAAAGAGAATGGCAATAGATCACAACAGTATGTGTGGCAGATAAACAACAAAATCTTAACCAAACTTGATTACTTGATAGATATGCATACCGCAAGCTTTGGTCGAGAAAACTCACTATATATTAGGGCTGCATTGCAGAATGATACGATTGCTCAAATGGCAGCATTGCAAGATGCAGATATTATCCTCAATAGTAATGGAATGCCTAGTGCTCTTGAGCAAATCGGCGCGACTCGGACTATGAGAGCAGAAGCTATGCTAAAAGGGATTCCTTGTATTACTGTTGAATATGGGAATCCGCAGGTATTTCAGCCCGATATGATACAAAGAGGCAAAACTGGGATGAAGAATATTATGAGTTGGCTTAATATGATTGATAAAGAAATTATGCCACCTGATGCGCCTGTAATGTGCCGAAAATCATATTGGATTTATGTAGAGGAAGGTGGCTACTTAGAGGTCCTAGTCGATCTAAAACAAAAACTTAAGAAGGGAGAATTGATAGCTATCATGAGAAATCCATTCGGAGATATATTAAATAAATATTATTCCCCAGAAGATGGAATTGTCATAGGGAAAAGTAGTAACCCTATAAATATGAATGGAGGAAGAATCATTCATTTAGGAATTTACATGAATTAATATACCCTCTTCTACCAATTAGCTTTCCTTATGAATCTGACACCTTGGTTTATTACAATCTTTACAGTAATAGCGATATACCATTTAGACAAATGGGAGAACAGATACCTCAAATCCGTATTTGATTGGGTTCCAGCTATTCTACTAGCCTATATTATTCCTGCTTTAGTTTCAGGCATCTTCGGTGAAAGTTTTGCTGATCATAAAATCCATGAATACAGTAAATCCTTTTTTATACCAATGGCAATTATTGCTGTGATGAGCAGTCTATCATTTAAACAATTAAAGTCCATTGGATGGAAACCTATTTTGATTTTTGTTTCTGGTTCTTTTTGGATAGCCTTATTTCCAGTAGTCTTTGTCTCAGTCTTTGCAGAAAGCAATTTGGTCAAAGATGTTTTAGCAGCTCAAGAATACTGGAAAGGATTGCCTCCGATAGTTGGTAGTTGGATTGGTGGAAGTACAAGTCAGCTGGTATTAAAAGAATTGATAAACTGTCCTGAAAATATATTTTTAACTATACTTATTCTAGACAGCATCTTAGTCAATCTATGGACAATACTAATGTTTCAAGGCATCAAGAAAAGCAATGCATTGAATAGGAGGTTCGGTATAACCAATCCAGAAATGCCTTGTGAATTACCTAAAAATGACAAACATGCAATGAGTCCAGTTACATGTTTTATCAGCTTTGTTTTCATTGTTCTTCTAGTCAATGTATTCTTCAATAGTTTTATACTGAAAATTATTATCTTATCCGTGCTAGGCTTTTTAATAAGCAATTTTTTATCAAATTGGAATTATTCGTTTGTTCTAAAGCTAGGAAGTATTCTAATATTGGTTGTTATGGCCATTCTTGGCTTAAAATTATCTTTCAGCTCATTTAACATTGGAATTGAATTACTTGCATTTTTAGTGATTTGGCTGATTAGTCATTTCATCTTTATGCTTATAGTGGCAAAGGTATTGAATGCAAATATAGCTTGGGTACCAATAGCGAGTATGGCAAATGTAGGTGGAATAGCTACCGCTCCAGCGGTCACAGCAGCATATGAGAAAAAATGGATGCCACATGCTATCATATTAGCTATCCTGAGTATGGCTACTGGTACATTTTGGGGCATGTCCACTATCTACTTTCTTAAACAATTAATTTGACTTATAGAAACATGCTGTAGCTAACATTATGTGCGACAACCGATCTGCTTCCTTCGTCGCAGAGAAGTAGCATAAAATTTACCGCAGAACAATCCCTTCCCATTTTCTCCTTAAGAATCATTATTTTAATCTGGTCTTCTGTGTGTGGCAGCCTTAGCTTTGGTATCTAAACAGTCATCTCCAAAATCTATTTTATGCAACCTTACATTCTTTCTCAGATCCAGGTACATCAAGTTCATCTGATAATTCAATCTATTCAATTACCCATATTAATCGAGGACTCGTCTCGTGTAATTTAACTACCTTAATACTATTGATACAATCGCAGCTCCACTTTAGAGGGTTCAACGGAAATGTATGTCGATAAAAAATCAACATGACATTCCTTTTGTGTTGTGCGTAATTTGTGTAACAACCAAAAACACCGAAAATATAAATAATGAAAAGCTTTCCATTTTATAAACAACTAGACTCGATGGATTCTAGTCCTACCTGTCTATGTATGATTGCAAAGTATTATGGAAAAAGTTACTCACTACCATTTCAAAGAGAGAAATGCTATATCGATAAAGCGGGAGTAAGTCTAAAAGGGATAAGTGAATCAGCTGAGTTAATAGATCTAAGAACGGTTTTATGTAATTTAGTAGATTTAAGAAATTTTCTAATGTGAATTTATCTTAGTCAAGAAGATCATATTCAATTTGTCGGACATAAAAACTAATGAATGAAACACTTATTTATTATTGCTATTTCTTTGCTGTGCATTGCCTGTAATACCAAAAATGAATATCAGAAAAAGTTAGATTTTGTGGAGTTTGACTT
>CALIQO010000289.1 GCA_938044055.1 uncultured Saprospiraceae bacterium | reverse complement strand
GACAGGAATAGTCTAGTTCTATCCTTCTCGAATATAGATTATATCCAAAAAGCCAGTAAACGTAATCTCCGGTTATAGACATGTCCTTAAGAATTCTGAAAATTCATTTTCACAACTTTTGAAATCAATAGCAATGATATCATTCAAGCCACAGGTGACCCTGCGTTTTTTATTATGTAACTTATTGATTCTAGTTATAATGACAGGTTTACTCCATGGTCAGGATAATTATAAAATGCCTATTAAGCTTGATAAGTTCAAGAGTACCATCTATGGTGAAAAGGGAAAGTTAAAAGGGTACATCATTAATGTAGATGAAAAACATATTCATTATGTGGATAAAAAGTCTGAGATAGACAAAGCTTTAATTTCTAGTTGTCTGGATTGTAAGAGCGTGTCATTAAGCAAGGTGATTAAAATATCAAAAGAAAAGGGTAGTAAATTTCTTGCCACATCTTTACTTTCAATAGCTGTAGGCTTTGGACTAACTTCAATTGCAGGGCAGGCAGTGCTGGCGTAACGATGATTTTCATAGGCGGTTTTTCTATGGTAATGGGAGTTCTGTATGCAGCAGGTTCTCAAGGGAGATATATGGTAGATGACTTTACTGCAATTTCAATACTAAATCAGAAAATAGAAAAAGAGAAAATAAGTAAAGAAAAGTTTCGTGCACGTGATAAGAATAAAGTTCAAGTCTACCAAATTTTTATGAACAACTATCAAGATGAAATAAGAGGTTACGTTGTAGAATCTACACAAGAGAATATAAGAGTCGTAAGTTCCAGACTATTGCTCGATCACCCAGAGAGTATTAGTGATCGGAATAGTATGGTTGTTTCTTTTTCGGATATAGATTATATCCAGAAAGCCAGTAAAAGAAGTCTCCTCTAGAAGGGTAGTCTTAAAATGAAATCAGTCAGAAATTCATCCTGATTTTACCGATAGGAAATCAAGGATGACCGCAGGGTAAGCCTGCAAGTATATGTGTGATTTAGCTTTTACATTGAGGAAGATTGTAAGAAAAACTAAAGCGATACACCGATATGAAATACTCAACCTTAAATCTTATCTGTTTTTTAATTATGAATGGCCTAGGATTGTATGGGCAGGAATATAAACTGCCCTACAATCTCTCGGTTAATGCCTATGACATTTATAGTGAGCAAGGAAAAATAAAATCCTATATCATCGATTCAGATGATGAGCACATCTATTATGTAACACAAAAATCAGAAGCATTGTATGCATTGGTTTCTGATTGTGCTTCATGTCAGTCCCTTCCTATAAATCAGGTTTTAAGAATCCAACGGAAAGGAAGTTCAAAGTCATGGCTGTTCGGCCTGGGAATGACAACACTTATAGGAGGAGTACTAGCAAGTACAGGTGATGCCGAAGAAAGTAGGGGAAGATGGGCCCTAGGGCTATCCATAGGCTATTATGGAGGGATAATATGTATAGCTGGAGCTGTTATTCAATCTTTTAGAAAGTCGACTTATGATAACTCGCAGTTTAGATCATTCTCACTGTCGTACCAAAAGAAGTTAAAGGAGATGAAGTCTATCCAGGACTTTAGAGTAAAGAAGATCGGCAAGAAAAAACCTTTCACTTTCTATGTGAAAAATTATACGGCTTCAATTAAAGGGTATGTTGTTGCATCAGATGAAAATTCAATTACTGTAGTTGAAAATAAAAAATTATTCAACAATCTAGATTTAGTTAATGAAGAGAATAGTCTGAGAATCTTGTACACTGATATTAACTATGTGAAATGATAAAAGTAGATAGAGAACTTGAAGGAATAAATCATTTTATTATTCCTATAGACTCTATTCTATATTTAAGCAATTAATCTACCTATGCAGTTGTTTCTTCTTCTATCAATCTAAATCCTACGCCGTGTACGTTTTCGATTTTTAATCTTTCGTCTTGTCCTAGGTATTTTCTTAATCGGCTGATGAAAACATCCATGCTTCTTCCTAGGAAGTAATCGTCCTCTCCCCAGAGTCTCTTAAGAATTTCACTTCGTTTTAAGGTCTGGTTTTTATTGATAATAAGGAGCTGTAGAAGATCACATTCTTTCTGAGTCATTTTCTTGATTATTTCTCCTTGACGATAGAGAATGAGATTAGGGTGGTCGAGTTCGTATTCTCCTACTTCGTAATTGGTTGCTTCCGTTTTATTGACGTATTTTCTTTTCAGAAAAACTTCTATTCTCAAGATGAGTTCTTCTATACTGAAGGGTTTAGTAATGTAATCATCACCACCTATAGATAGTCCTTTTAATTTGTCTTCCTTTAAGGATTTAGCAGTAAGAAATAGAATAGGAATGTGTCCATCTTTTTTCCGTATTTCTCCAGCCAATGTGAAGCCATCCATATGAGGAAGCATTACATCTAGTATGGCTAAATCAAATGAATCCTTCGCAAATAAATCCAAGGCACTCTGTCCATCCTTACTATGGATAACTTCATAGCCATTAAGCTCTAAGTTGTCTTTCGTGACAAAGCTTAATGTTTCATCGTCTTCTACGTACAATAATTTAGCCTTACTCATAATTCAATTTATTAGTTGTCGTCATTGCAATGGTAACTTCTGTTCCATTGTTTTTTTCAGATTGTACTTTAAAATCCCAGCCGTGGGATGAACAGATGTTTTTCACATAAAATAACCCGAGACCGAAGCCCTTGACATTGTGTACATCTCCTGTGGATACGCGGTAGAATTTTTCATGTATATGTTTCAATTGATCTTTACTTATTCCTATTCCATGATCTTTAATTGATAGCATAAATCTGTTGTTCTCTTCACTGGTTCGAATCTCGATTATCGGTTGGTCTTTGCTATATTTTATAGCATTGTCGATGATGTTGCTCACCACATTAGCAAGATGAAGTTTATCAGCAGTGATGTGTACTTCTTCTTTATGAAAATAGGTTGTGATTATAGCGTTTTCTGTCTTAGCTCCTTCTGCTTTGATAATGTCCCTAAGCTCTGAAACGACATCTACTTCTTCTAAGTTCAGCTTGAAGTTGTTGTTTTCAATTTTAGCGATGTTAAGTACTTTTTCAACTTGATTGTTTAATCTGTTGTTCTGGTCTTTAATGATTTCTGCATACTTCAGATATCTGGGATTGTTCAGTACTTCTGGAGTACTTGCTAGAACATCTGAAGCAATCTTGATAGACGAAATAGGAGTCTTAAACTCATGCGTCATGTTGTTAATAAAATCTTTCTGTAATTCTGAAAGCTTCTTCTGTCTTACAATAACGAACATAGCGTATAGGAAAAACAAGATAGAAAGACTTGTAATGAGGGAGAACATGACAGACGATCGCATATTACTTAATAGATAACTTTCTCTAGATGGAAACTTAACGACGAAGTAGTAAACAAGATCATCGAATCTAGGGAGTATCTCTGACGGCGTTTCTTCTTGATTCTCATCTACATCGAGTGAACAGTAATTGCCATAGACTAGGTTGTCAGAAAAGCAATCGTATACAGCATATTCGAAATCTGTATTTAAGCTATGTCTTCCGAATTCTTGGACTAGGTAATCTTCTAAAACATTGGCATCAATTGCACTGTTGGTATTAACGGCATAGATATTAGAAGATCTTCGTTTGATTAAGTCTTGCTTAGGCAATTCACTTTTAGTGAAGTCAGCCATTTTTTCTGCTACATTCCTGAGAACTATATTGACTGTCTGGTCAAACTCTTCATCCTTAAGATCCCAGTTCTTATAGAGGTAAAAAAATTGTGAGAATATAATCCCAAAGATTACGAGACCACCTAGAAACAACAATATTTTAATAGACCTTGACGTCATACATCTGCTAAAGTCGCAAATATATTCCACCCATAAAACCCTTACTACCGGTTAACAGTGCATTAACATCGGAATGCTATTGTGCGGCAAGGGGCTTTTTCTGATGTGTTATGGACTTGAGAGTCGCTAGTTCCTTGTATTTATTTCGTGCTTCTTCTGCAGGATAACCGAAGTAAGTTTTTCCAGATTCAAGATTTTTAGAGACTCCACTCTTAGCCAGAACAGTCACATGATTACCGATTCTTAAATTCTGGGCAATGCCTACCTGACCGTATAAAGTAACATGATCACCTATTATGGTTTTCCCGCCTATGCCTACTTGAGCGGCAAGAAGACAATGGTCTCCTATTACAGAGCCATGACCCATATGTACTTGAGAATCCAGTTTACTGCCTTTTCCGATAACCGTATCACCACTGACGCCTTTATTGATGGTACAGCCTGCGCCTATCTCTACGTTATCATGTATAACAGCTCGACCACAAGATCTCCATTTTCTGAACTGATTGTCTTCTTTCTTGAAGTAAAATGCGTCTGTTCCTATCATTGCTCCGCTATGTATAGATACATCAGCACCGATGACAGAAAATTCTCCTATGGTTACATTGGACTGGATGTGCGTTCTAGGACCTATAATCGTCTTCCTTCCTATTACGACGTTAGGTTCTATGATGGCAGTAGGATGAATCTCTGCTTCAGAAGATATCATTGTTGTCTGAGGAATAATAGGACGATGCTTCAGAACAATGCTGTTATAGATCTTGAATGGTTCCGGATGAACCAGTAGAACCTTTCCTTCAGGAACGGAAGTAGGCTTGTCTATTATTACATAGGTAGCTTCAGACGCAAGAGACTTCACGTAGTATTTATCGAGATCTACAAACATGATGTCCCCTTTTTCCACTTTATGAATCTCATTGATTCCAGTGGCTGGTCCTCGAACATCTCCTATAACTTGAAGGTTGTATTCTGATGCAAGTTCCTTTATGTCTATCGGTATGTCAAATTTCACCCAAAAAGATTTTAGTCAATAATTTTGAAAATCGTCTGAGAGCAGACAATCTTCAGCAATACAACGATGTTTTAAGTCATTGTGTTACCCTTATAAACGTAATAATCTTGTAAAGGGTTGGTGATTTAGTGTGCTTCTAACCAGTTTTCTCCTGTTCCCATCCCCACTAGAATCGGAACCGTAAGTCCAGGCATAGCATTTTTCATTTTTTCTTCAATCTTAGGCATCAGTTCTTCCAGTTCATCTCGGTGCACATCGAAGACCAGTTCATCATGTACTTGTAAGATCATTTTAGACTTATAATTTTCTTCTTTCAACATTTTATGGATGTTGATCATGGCTATCTTGATCATATCTGCAGCGGTTCCCTGGATGGGTGTATTGATGGCTACTCTTTCTGCATTGCTTCTGATAAGACCGGAACGAGAATTGATGTCCCTGAGTCTTCTTTTGCGACCCATCAGTGTCTGTACATATCCATGCTCGCGGGCAAATTCTATTGTATCGTCCATATACCTCTTCAATCCAGCAAACTGGCGAAAATACTCTTCAATAATCTCCTTAGCTTCTGATCTTTTTATGCCTAGCTGCTTAGAAAGGTTTGTTGCACCAGCTCCGTAAGTTATGGAGAAGTTGACTGTTTTAGCATTTCTTCGCTGGTCTGCAGTTACGTCGTCGTAGCTTACGCCAAATACTCTGGCTGCGGTTGCTCTATGGAAATCATTTCCTTGAACAAATGCTTCAAGCATGAACTCATCTTTAGAAATCTCGGCAATAAGTCTCAACTCAATCTGAGAGTAATCCGCTGCAAGTAGAATATGGTCTTTGTCCCTCGGCTCAAATGCCTTACGGATTTCCCGTCCAGCATCATCCTTGATAGGAATGTTCTGAAGGTTCGGATTTTCAGAACTCAGTCGACCAGTAGCTGCACGAGCTTGATTAAAGTTACTGTGGACCCTTCCGGTTTTTTCATTGATCATGGTGGGTAGTGCATCTACATAAGTAGATTTCAACTTAGCATACTTTCTAAATTTTAAGATGTCACTTACTATCTGGTGATCGGTAGATAATTCATTAAGCTTCTCGAAATCTGTAGAATATTGCCCACTAGCTGTTTTTCTCCATCGGTAAGGAATGGACAATCTATCGAATAGCACTTCTCCCACTTGCTTAGGGGAACTAATCTTAAAATCTGTACCTGCTGCTTTATATATTTCTCGTTCTTTGGTAAGAATTAATTTCTGTAATTCTGCAGAGTAGTTGTTTAGAAAATCTGGGTTAATCCGCACTCCATTGTACTCAATGGTAGTGAGTACATCCACCAGCGGTGCTTCTATCTTATTATAAACTTCTTCGGTTTCATATTCTTCCATCAAATCCTTAAGCGGGTCATGGAGTTGGAAAGTGAGATCGGCATCTTCTCCAGCATATTCTTTCACTTTCTCGATATCGATGTCTCTCATGCTCAGCTGATTTTTTCCTTTTCCGATTAAATCCGTAATAGGAACCATCTTATAACCCAGATAAGATTCAGTCAAGTAATCAAGCTTATGCCTTAAATCTGGTTCTACTAGATAATGAGCAATCATAGTATCGAAGTATGGAGCGGCAATTTCTACTCCATACCACTTCATAATCAGCGCGTCGTACTTTATATTCTGACCGATCAACATCTTCTTATCATCTTCAAGTATTTCCTTAAATAGAGCGGCAGTTTTTCTTGCTTCCTCTTGATCTTCTGAGACGGGAACATAATAAGCCTCATGTGCTTTTACTGAGAAAACAAGACCGACAAGTTCTGCTTCATTGGCATCTATCCCAGTTGTCTCAGTATCGAAACTGATGGTATCAGATTTCTTGAGTAAATCGAGAAGATTCTTTATTTCCTCTGGAGATTGTACTAGGTGATAATTGTGCTTAACATTCTCTATATTCTTATCTGCAATGGCGTATTTCTTTTCATCAGAGGGTGCAGGTCCTGACGACTTCCCAGAAGATGCTTCATTGCCTCCACCGAAAAGGTTGCCTTGAGTACCCGGTTCTTGAGTCCCGAGAATCTGATGGGCAAGGGTTCTGAATTCAAGTTCACGGAATATCTTTCCGAGAACTTCCTTATCCATTTCTTCGATGATATACTTATCTGCGTCGAACTTGACAGGTACGTTGAGGTCGATGGTTGCGAGGCGTTTAGACATCATTCCTTGCTCGGCGAAATTTTCTATATTTTCTTTTTGTTTTCCTTTAAGCTGATCCGTGTTTTCTATTATACCTTCTACGCTGTTAAATAGCTTCAATAACTTAGAAGCTGTTTTTCCACCTATTCCTGGTATTCCAGGTATGTTGTCCACCTTGTCTCCTTGAAGCCCTAGTACATCTATAACTTGATCCACGTTCTGGATATCCCACGATTCTAGTACTTCAGGCACTCCGATTATCTCCACACCATTGCCTTGTCTGGATGGTTTGTACATGTAGATATTTTCTGACACCAATTGAGCGTAATCCTTGTCTGGAGTTACCATGTATACAGTGAACCCTTCTTTTTCAGCTTGCTTGGAGAGGGTGCCGATTACATCATCTGCTTCATAATTGTCTATGGTGACAATAGGAATTTTAAATCCTTTTAGAATTTCCTTAATAAGAGGTATGGCAATAGAGATATCTTCTGGCTGAGCTTCTCGGTTGGCCTTGTATTCAGGGTAGAAATCATGTCTGAAAGTTCCTCCTTTAGGGTCGAATGATACGGCTATGTGGGTAGGTTTCTGGTTGCGCATGAGATCCCATAATGTCCGTACGAATCCTGTTATGGCCGAAGTGTTGACACCCTTAGAATTAATCAAGGGTCTTGTTATAAATGCGAAATGTGCT
>CALIQO010000288.1 GCA_938044055.1 uncultured Saprospiraceae bacterium | reverse complement strand
GTATGAAAAGATGTATGATGCGTATAAGATTGAAAACAAGGATCTCGTCGATGTAGAAGGATTGAGTGATGTGAAAGTGAAGCTTTTTTTAGGGACATGGTGTGGAGACAGCAAGAGATTGGTTCCAGCATTTATAAAGCTTTGGGAGGAACTAGGTTTAAGTATGGATCAATTGGATATAATTGCTGTGCACAATGGTGCAGATGCGTATAAACAATCTCCCGACAGGCAAGATGAGAAGTATACAGTGCATAGGGTTCCTACCTTAATATTTGAGAAATCGGGAACAGAAGTAGCAAGGATGGTTGAAGAACCTGTTACGAGTCTAGTGATAGATGTGGCACAGATTTCTAAAGGTATGCCTTCATTGCCTAACTATCAGGGGGCTAATATCGCTTATAGCAAAAGAGATAAACTCACCACTTCAGACTCTACCTTAAGAGCGGACCTAATTAAGGAAGTCAATGGAGCTTCTAGAAAGTCATACGAATTGATTACCCTAGCCAGGAAGTTGTGGTCATCTGGTCATAAGGACGAAGCAATCAATCTGATGGAGATCAATATAATCAAGTTTCCGTATGACCCATCAAGTAGATATTATCTAGGTAAGTTGCTGGCAGAAAATGGGGATAAAGAAGAAGCCATCGTCCAGTTAGAAGAGGCGCTGCGACTTGTGCCTAAGTATTACAGAGCAATGGAATTATTGGTTAAGGTCCATGAAGATGTAGTTGCTGTGGAGTAACAGTAATTGTGTCGATGCGTCAGGCACTGATAATTATGCAATAAATCACAATGTGAGGTTGATTTATATCAGAAGAATTCATATATGAAAATATTAATTTCCTATTTTTGCAGTGATTATTTACTTGAGGAAAAAATAGGACCCGATGGCAGAGATAAGTTTATCTTCATTCGAAAGAAGGCACATAGGAATATCTGCTGAAGAACAAGCTGAGATGCTTGCAGCAGTAGGTGCATCATCTATGGAAAATTTAATTTCTGAAACGATTCCATCTAGCATAAGAATGGAATCAGATCTTAAGATTCCAAGTGCCCTTACTGAACAAGAATATCTTGACTTTTTAAAACAAAAAGCAAGCAAGAATAAAGTCTACAATAATTTCATCGGGCAAGGATATTATGGAACCATAACTCCCTCTGTAATCCTCAGAAATGTATTCCACAATCCAGGATGGTATACACAGTATACACCCTATCAAGCAGAGATAGCTCAAGGTAGACTAGAAGCCTTACTCAATTTTCAGACCATGGTGTCTGATCTGACGGGACTTCCTATTGCTAATGGTTCCTTGCTAGATGAAAGTACAGCTGCGGCAGAAGCGATGGCTATGTTTCAGAGTATAAGAAACAAGAAGAGAAAGAAAGATCCTGCAACTTTGTTTTTCGTTGATCAACATGTATACGCCCAGACCATCGATGTCATTAAAACTCGGGCTCAACCCATCGGGGTAGAAGTAATTGTAGGAGATTATAAGTCTTATGAAATAACTGATAATCTCATCGGTGCAGTTGTCCAGTATCCAGATTCCGTAGGAAGTGTGGAAGACTATGGAGCATTCTGTGATGCTTGCCATGAGACAGGAGCACTTGTATGCGCTGCCGCTGATATAATGAGTCTCGCATTGCTCAAGCCACCAGGAGAATGGGGTGCCGATGCCGTTGTAGGAAATACACAGCGTATGGGAGTACCTATGGGCTACGGCGGTCCTCACGCGGCTTACTTCTCGACCAAGGAAGATTATAAGCGGTTGATTCCAGGTAGGATAATAGGTGTGTCCCTAGATGCTCAGAAAGATCAAGCTTTAAGAATGGCATTGCAGACTAGAGAGCAACACATCAAGCGAGAGCGTGCAACATCTAATATCTGTACAGCACAAGCCTTGCTAGCTATAATGGCAAGCATGTATACTGTCTACCATGGCCCTTCTGGAATTAGAGATATTGCTGATGATATCCATCACAAGGCATATATACTTTATAACAATCTTAAAACGATAGGGTACGAAATCGTCAACGATACCTTCTTCGACACCATCACCATTAAGATGGATGCAGGTGATATCGGCAAGGTTAAGTACTTAGCCGGAGAAGATTTTATCAACCTCTTCTATAGAGAAGAGTCTATATCTATATCGGTTGACGAAACGACGACAGATGCTCAACTCCAGTTATTGATAACAGTAATGGCTGAGATTAAGGAACTAAACTATACGATCAGTTCATCTAATGGAGTTGTGGCTATTCCGCAATCAATGATAAGAACATCTGCATATCTGCAACATCCTGTTTTCCATAGTCACCAGACTGAAACCAAAATGATGCGATATATTAAGCACCTAGAAAACAAGGACTTATCGCTGACACATTCTATGATTGCACTGGGATCGTGCACCATGAAATTAAATGCAGCTACTCAATTGATCCCAGTGTCCTGGCCAGCTTTTTCTGCCATTCACCCATTTGCCCCTGAAAGCCAAGTGGTAGGATACAGAGAGATATTTGAAGAGCTGGAGGATATGCTTGCTGAGATTACAGGATTTACGGCTTGTTCTCTTCAGCCTAACAGTGGTGCTCAAGGAGAATATGCCGGACTGATGGTTATCGCTGCTTACCACAGAGACAGGCAAGAAGGACATAGAAATATTGCATTGATACCCTCTTCAGCACATGGGACCAATCCGGCCAGTGCGGTTATGGCTGGAATGAAAGTAGTGGTTATAAAGTGCGATGAAAAAGGAAATATTGACATCCATGATTTAAAGGACAAAGCAGCATTACATGCTGAGAACCTTGCCTCACTCATGGTGACTTATCCGAGCACCCATGGTGTTTTCGAGACAGCTATTAAGGAGATATGTGAAACCATACATAACCACGGAGGTCTTGTCTACATGGATGGTGCCAATATGAATGCCCAGGTAGGTTTAACAAGTCCTGGAATTATCGGCGCTGATGTATGCCATCTGAATCTTCATAAGACATTCGCTATTCCACATGGTGGAGGTGGCCCTGGTATGGGACCTATCTGCGTTAATGATAAACTGGCACCTTATCTTCCTAGTCATGCAGTAACGCCGACAGGCGGAGAGAAAGCGATATCAGCAGTATCATCTGCCGGGTGGGGCAGTGCGAGTATTCTCTTAATTTCGTATGCTTATATATTGCTACTGGGAAAGGAAGGTCTACGCAGGTCTACTGAAGCTGCCATCCTTAATGCTAATTATATGAAAGCCCTTCTTGAGAAAGATTACCCCATTCTTTACTCTGGAGAGAATGGTAGAGCAGCGCATGAGATGATTATTGACTTAAGACAATTCAAGCCTCTTAATATTACTGCAGAGGATATTGCTAAGCGATTAATAGACTATGGTTTTCATGCACCTACTTTGTCCTTTCCAGTTCCAGGAACGATAATGATTGAACCTACTGAATCTGAAAGTAAGGATGAACTGGATCGCTTCTGCGACGCACTCATAAGTATTAAATCAGAAATTGATGCTATTGCTTCTGGAAAGGTAGGAGAAGAAAACAATGTACTTAAGAATGCACCTCATTCCTTAAAGGTCTTGACTCAAGATGAATGGGAGTTCCCGTATACGAGACAAGAAGCAGCTTACCCTCTTCCTTACTTACATCAGCGGAAATTCTGGGCTTCAGTGGGTAGAGTAGATAATGCACATGGCGATAGAAACTTAATATGTACTTGTCCACCCATTGAAGATTATGAAGAAGAAATTAACCCATAATTAAAATGAAAAGAGTGTTTCTATATATGACAGAAACATTTTCTAACTGAGTCCATGAAAATAACAGATAGAGGCTATTGGGTATCTTTTCATTTTTATTGGCAATCTATTGTTCACTATTTCTATTACTCAGCTAAGTTCAGAAGTTTTACCTTTTTTACAGCTAGTAATCCAGCCATTGACATGGGAGGAATGCTAGATGATAATAAAGACGACATATACCCATTGTTGCCTCAACAGTATCTTCCTAAAACCCAACTTCTAAACAAGTACATATTAACTGAAGCAGATCTTGATAAGTGGGCCATGTCTTTTCCACTTATTGTCAAACCCAATGTCGGACTCAAAGGCTTTAAGGTAAAAGGGCAGGTCAATGAATTTTACCTCAGTCAAGTCAAACCTGGACAAAAGGCGCGATTCTCCTTTGATGGAGATTTGGTGGAGTTGGAGGTAAAAAAAGTCTTACCCGAAGTAATTGGGGGACGCTTCGAAATAGACATGGTATTTCTAGAAAAAGCACCAGAAGCTATTCGGACAGGGCTTTCTGCACAAGTTAGGTTAGAACTTTCCCAAGCTAGCATGGCCGTTAAAATTCCCAGAGGGAGCTATTTCCATAGTTCAGGCGG
>CALIQO010000287.1 GCA_938044055.1 uncultured Saprospiraceae bacterium | reverse complement strand
AGACCCAGAAAAATATATCAATTTTAATTAGAGATAAATCAAGAAAATTATGTCGCACGACTTAAGTAAAATTTTAAACGAAAAGGGCGAATTAATAAGCCCAGTTCTACCCGAGGGAGTTAAGAACTACCTTATCGACATCGATGGTACGATAACAGATGATGTTCCTAATGAAGAACCAGAAAGAATGGTTACTTGTGAACCTTATCCAGATGCGCTAGAAACGCTCAATAAGTGGTATGACGAAGGACATCTTATCACCTTTTTTACTTCCAGAACGGAAGAGCATAGAGAGATAACAGAAGTATGGCTTAAGAAGCACGACTTCAAGTATCATGGTCTACTCATGGGCAAGCCTAGAGGAGGTAATTATCACTGGATCGACAATCACATGGTGAGAGCGACAAGATTCAAGGGGAAGTTTACCGATATGATTCTTAAGACTAAGGAGATAGAGGTTTTTAAGCGTTAGAATGCATAAGATGTTCTACACACGCTTCTAATTCAGGATACTGATAAGGAAAGTTCAATTTCATCAGCTTGCTTGGGATTACTCGATTGCTATTAAGCACGACGTCGGCCATCTCACCTAGCACTATTCTTAACCCCCATTCTGGTGCGGGCAAGGTAGCATATGGACCTGGAAGAACCTGAGCGATACGCTTAGCGAATTCCTTGTTGGAAATAGATTCAGGTACGACGACATTGATTATCCCCGCATAATTATCATCAGTTAGTCCGTTGAGGATAACTTGACACAAATCATCTATGTGTATATAGCTATAGTATTGAGATCCATCTCCGAAGAAGTTGATGACACGCGCTCGTTTAGTCAAGAGAATCTTAGGCAATGCCCCTCCTTGAGTTGAAAGGACAATACCTATCCGTAAGATAGAATGTCTATCAGTATGTGAACGTAAGAGCTGAGAAGATTCTTCCCATTTCTGACAACATTCAACCATGAATCCTTTTCCAGGTTGAGAATCCTCGGTCAGAACTTCATCTCCTCGGTCTCCATATATCCCGATAGCGGATGCACTTATGATGGTTTCGTATTTATTCCCCACTTTATCCATACCTTTTTTTAACAGCTCATTGGTTTTAACGCGACTATCGATAAGCACTTTCTTTCTTGAGTCTGTCCATCTACTATCTGCAATTCCAGCTCCTGCGAGATTTACGATGTAGTCTACTTCAAGTGCGTCTAAGTCTATGGTTTCGCGCTTGGTATCCCACACGAAGTAAGAGATCTGGGGACTATTTTCAACGTGTTTTCGAGATAAAATATGTACATGATAACCCGTGTCTATCATTCGATTTACTAGCCGACTTCCTACCAATCCTGTGCCTCCTGCAACCAATACTTTTTTCATTTCTGATAATATTTAATAATGATTATCTACATTGTCCTAATGTAGAAAGTGTGTTATCCATAGATTTGTTTTTATTTTGTACAGTATTCTGAAATTGAGGTTGTGGATAAAGAAAAATATATCTTATGAAGAATGTAATTCTGATTTTTCTTGTGCTCGGTTTTTTTGCTTGTAAAACAGACAAAGTAGGGAAGCAAGATACAACCCTTGATATAAGAATAAAATCTGACCCTCAGAAGCTTAACCCTATGTTGAGCCTGGGGCAAGTGTCCAGATTTGTGCATCAATACATCTACTTACCACTAGCAGATTATCACCCAGAAACCTTGCAGTTATACCCTATCTTGATAGAGGATATCCCGGAAAAAAAAGACATTTCTGATACCTCATACAGTTACACATTTTCCTTTAAAGAAGGAGTAGAGTGGCATGATAATACACCGATTAACGCGGAGGACTATCTTTTCACCATAAAATTCATGTCTTTGTCCTTAATTAATTCCAGTGCATATAGTGTTTATATTTCTAATATAGATCAAGTTGAAAAAGCTACAGAAAAGTCTGTTACTGTAACATTCAATAAACCATATATACATGCGCTGGAGTCTTCTATAAATATTCCTATTCTTCCGAGACACATATACGACCCTGAGGATGTATTCGGCTCATTAACCTTGGATGAGGTACGCGCCTATGATAAAGTAGAACAACTTTCTCCAGAATTAGGCGCTCTTGTAGATGGATTCAATGGAAGTACATATACCAGAGATATTCTGTTAAACAATGGACCTTATCAGCTGGTATCCTGGGAGGCCAACCAGAACATTGTTATAAAAAGAGTAGAAGATTACTGGGGAGCGGCATATGCAGACAACCCATTTTTACAACAAGGTCCTGAAGAAATGATCTTCTACATTGTGCCAGATGCTACAAGTGCCCTTTCTATGCTTAAAGAAGGAAGTATAGACGTATCTAATGAAATTCCCACTACAGAATATGCTAAGATAAAGGAGAATGCTGTCTATCAAGATTCCCTATCTTTCTATACTACCCCGATGATGCGGTATTACTTTTTACAACTTAACAATGGTCATCCGATCTTAAAAGATGTAAAGGTGAGAAAAGCGATGAATTACTTACTAGATGTAGATGCCATAATTAATTCGCTTGAAGAAGGAATGGGTACCCGACTTAATGTGCCTGTACATCCATCTAAAAGATATTACGATAGTGATACACCACTGTACTCTAAGAACATAGATAGAGCTAAAGAACTTCTAAAGGAAGCGGGATGGATTGATGTAGATCAAGATGGAGATCTTGATAAGAATATAGATGGCAAGATGGAGGAATGCAATATAGAAATGTATATAACTAGGGCTGCTCTTGGAAGGAATATAGGCTTGCTCTTACAAGAAGCTTGCAAGGAGGTAGGAATAAACTTGAGCCTCATTACTAAAGAGTATGCAACCATAAGAGATCAGCACCTTAAGACTAGGGATTATGGAATAGCAACTGCTGTTACCTCACTAGACTTAGAAGACGATGATTTTTATGTTATCTGGCATTCTGATAATGATACAGCAACCGGTAGAAATCGGATGTCTTATAACAATCCTAGAATCGACGAACTGATAGAAATGATTCGGTCTACTCCTGATTCTAAAGTGAGAGAGAAACTATATGAAGAGGTTCAAGATATTTTTTATGCAGATGCACCAGGTATATTCTTATATGCTCCTATGGAAAAATTGATAATTAATAAGCGCTGGAATGGCAGTTCTACGATCAAGCGACCAGGATATTTAGGGAATACTTTTCAGCCTAGATCATAATGTTAAAGTCGATAGTCAGGAGGATTCTGGGGGGAGTATTGCTATTGTTTTTTTCAACCATCTTGGTGTTTTTTATCAGTAAGTACAATCGAGCTGACCCGATTAATACCCTCTTAAGTGAGCAACTGCAGAATGACCGAGTGGGTGCATCACAGATTGATGAGAAATATGAAGAGGAATATCGACGCCGCAATCTGAATCTTCCATACTTTTATTTTACACTTGTCCCAAGCCATTTTCCGGATCACGATAATGACTGGACATCTGCTGAAAGACATCTAATTGATGGATTGCTAGATAGGGGTTATAAAGGCAGTTCCATTCTTGACTATATGGAGACCCTGAGGCAAGTAGGAATTTCAATTATGCCCTCACAAGATTCTGTAGATCTTGTGCTTGAAAAAGCTCTGTCGTTTTTATATCAGGATATAGATTTAGAAAAGAATAGAGATCGATTATCATTCATCAACCATTATCAAGTTCCTGAAATAGAGGATGCCATTAAACAGATGAAGCAAGATCTGCCTTCCTCATTCTTAGTCTTACCCTCGCTGAGATGGCATGGATTCAGCAACCAATATCATCGCTGGTTAAGTAAAACGATAAGAGGGGATTTCGGAATATCAATAGTTGACAACCAACCTACAATAGATAAAATCTTACCTGCGATGAAGTGGACTCTATTGATGACATTAATCAGTCTGCTTATGTGTTTTCCGATTGGAATACTTATCGGTTTTATCCAGGCTCACTATAGGGGTAGATGGATTGACCAGATGATAAATGTAGGCCTATTTTCATTATATGCTGTACCTCTATTCTGGTTGGCTACCTTGCTTATTGTTTTTTTTACTACCCCAGAATACGGTAGCTGGACCGATATCTTCGTCAGCCCTATTTTCAGAGTAAGATCCAGTTATGGTGTCGTCCAGAATTTCTTTCTTGACATTCCACAGATTATTCTTCCTGTTTTGTGTCTGAGTTTACATGGATTAGCACTAATCGGTAAACTGATAAAAGAAAGTGTTCTTTCAGAACTGGGGAAACCTTATGTGTTGCAATTGAAGTCTAAAGGATTGTCCTTACAGAAAATATATCTATACCATATACTTAAGAACATAGGAACATCTACTGTAACTATGGTAAGCAATGCTATACCTAGAATGCTTGCCGGGTCATTACTTATTGAGGTAATTTTTAATATTCCAGGAATGGGTAGGTTGATGTACAACAGTATCCTTTCAGCAGACTGGGAAGTAGTATATATCATCCTCCTTATATCTGTGTTAATTACGACAGTAGTTTTCTTTCTTGCTGATGTCACATATCGATTTCTTGACCCTAGAATGAAGCATGCGTGAGGAAGATGGTTACATATATACGACGTAGGTGGGCACTTGCTATACTTATTATCTTGATTCTGTGTGGTTTTATGCATCCTTTTATCAGTAATGATCTGCCACTACTTGCTGAGAAAGATGGAAAAACTGTCAGTCCAGCCGGAACGGAATGGTTGTGGAATCTAGGGATGGCAGATTCACCGCCTATCAATAAGGGGAATTATGATAGAGTAATTCTCAGGGCACCTATTAACCATGACCCAGAACGAGTAGATATATCATCTACATTGTTACCTCCATGGGAGAAAGGACATTTTCTAGGCACAGATGTTCTAGGAAGAGATGTTGCAGGAGGTATGATAAGAGGATTATCGGTGGCTTTAAGAATAGGCTTCGGAGGCGTAGGAATAGCGCTGATTATCGGAATTGTAATCGGAACCATTGCAGGCTTGAAGGACAGCACAATCTATAGAATGAATCTTGTTCAGTTTACTGGCATTTTGATTTGTATAATACTGGGTTTATTCCAATTGATACATTCATCATATGGGTTAGGGTTATTTGTCTTATTCATACTATTAGCAGGGTTGATAGTAAAAGCATCAAGCAGTCTTTCGATTAAAAAGTATGCCTTTCCATTTTCGACATGGATGGATGGACTTATCAAGTTGCGTTTAGCGATTCCAGGAATATTTCTAGTGCTAGCTTCCTTAGGTCTCTTTTCTTCATATTCTGTCTGGAATGTGATTTTAATATTAGGGTTTATAGGGTGGGCAGGGATAGCTAGATATGTAAGAGGCGAAGTGTTGCGTATAAGGAGTCTTCCTTTTTATAGGGCTTCAGAAGCACTGGGATTAAGTACATGGAGAAAAGTAACGCGTCATATTTTACCTAATGCACTTGACCCTATATTGTCTACTTGTACATTTACAGTAGCATCGTTCGTATTGGTAGAAGCCACATTATCTTTCTTAGGGATTGGTCTTCCTCCTGAAATACCTACATGGGGATCCATGCTTGCAATGGCAAGAGAATCTAATTCATGGTGGTTGGCTATTTTTCCAGGCTTAGCAATATTTCTATTAATAGCATGTCTCAATAGTCTCAGTGGACAATTGCTCAGAGATGCAAGAGGGAAAAATTAGGATTTCTTAAAAAGTTTAGACTTTCCACGCTTAGTGGTTAAGGGCTTATCTTGTTTTTTCTTGTATTCTTCTTCTGCAGGACAGCCATATCCAGTCTTACAACTGGAGAAAGTAGTACCTAAAAAACCTAAGAAAAACAACATGCTTAAGTATATTAAAATCCGTTTCATTATCTATTTATTATAAGATTTCAAGGTACGTATGGCATAAAACATACCTAAAATCATCGGTTTCCAAGATACATATATACCCTAAAAGGGTCAAGTCAGACACTGATTATTGCCGATAAAGCCGTCAGATAGGCACATATTTTAAAGAAAACCCTGTATTTAAAGGGGTTTCAGCCTTTATTTGGTGCTAAAAACTTGTATATAAGAAATTTGTAATATACTTTTGGCGCCATATAATCAATTAATAAAACCTATTATTATGAACAAAGGAGATTTAATCGATGCAGTAGCAGATGCTGCTGGTATCACTAAAGGACAAGCCGGTGATGCAGTTAGCGCTGTTTTTGATTCCATTGAAAAGACCTTAAAAGGTGGTGGAAAAGCTGCTTTCGTTGGATTTGGAACATTTTCAACTTCACACAGAGCTGCTAGAGACGGAAGGAATCCTGCAACAGGAGCAACTATTAGAATTGCTGCTAAAACCCAGGTTAAGTTTAAAGCTGGAAAAGGATTAGTTGAAGCAGTCAACTAAGATCATATAACTTATATGTAACTTAAGGGTGGTGATTCTTGAATCATCACCCATTTTTTATTGAATAAGGGTAAGTGGATATACGTTATATCCTTTATCCTAGTAGAATACTTACATCACCAGCTACCTCTAGTCCACTTGTTGTGCTGTAATCATCGATGATGGTTTTCCCATTTTCTTTCAAGGTTATTCTGATTTCAGCAGCCAAGCTTTCATTAACCTTTCCAGTCATAAGACCACTGATAGGAGATTTCAGATCTGCTCCAGGTCCGGGGACGGCCGATAATAGGAGTTCTTTTTTCTTCCTTCTAAATTTCATGTGTACTGTTTCGCCTTTTATGCTTACATGCTTTTTAGCTTGATTATAAGTGGCATAGACTTCTGTTTTCCCTTTATAGTGGAGAGCGACTATAAAACCTATGAAGTAATTTCCCATCCACGGAATGTGTGCCACAGAAGCCATTAGAGATAAGTCTGGGTGAGATTTAAAATGATTGGAGTGCGCCCATATCCAGCATTTAGGGAAAGACGTTCCCCAGTCTTTTTCTATGTATCCTCGTCCCCCGGAGAAATCCATGACTTTCCTCTCTGCAGAAAGGACGCCTTGTAGGTCATGGCCCATGCTTACGATACCATGATAACACTGCATTCTAGGTGTAAATGAAAACCATCCCATAATACCAGGATTGGTGATGGAGGTAGAAAGAGG
>CALIQO010000286.1 GCA_938044055.1 uncultured Saprospiraceae bacterium | reverse complement strand
TATGGTATAACAGAAGAAATCTATAACCACCTAGATACACTTATCGATATAAAACAATCTACACCTACTCTTGAAACTAAAACCCTATCTACTAAAATTCCTGCTCTTATAGCACAGAAAGAGGATGCTAACTTTAATGTTTCTCCTGATAAATCAGATTCTACTAATTTATCAAAACAGAAAATCGAATCTACAAAGAATGAAGTATTAATAGATATCAATACGGCAGATGAGATCCAGTTACAATATATAAGAGGCGTAGGCCCTTCATATGCACGGAGGATTGTAAAGTATAGAAACATTCTAGGAGGATATCACAACATCACACAATTACAAGAAGTCTATGGAATGGATAGAGAAAAGTATCTTTCTATTAAGGACCAAGTATCCATATCAGATTTTATAAAACCCATCAACATCAATGAATCTGACCCTAAAGTATTGTCTAAGCATCCATACATATCTTACCAGGAAGCCAAACTAATAAGTGCCTACTTCCGTCAGCATGGTGATTTTTCAAAAGTTGATGAAATCTTACTCATAGGTGTTATGGATGCGCATTGGCTAGAGAAGGTAAGACCATATCTTACCACTTATAGCGCCCAGGTTCCTCCTACTTCTGAAAGTGGAACACAGCCTATAAATTCTCCTGGAATGGGGTCAAATTTCAGAAATTGAGTAGCCCCTACTTCTGAGGTGAAATACCCAAATGAAGTCATGTCTTTCATAACAGGAAAGACATGAGGTTCTCCTGGATTAGATTCTGCGTATGCAATGGACTCTTGATGCAAGGCCTTGAGAATACCATCTTTTTCATCATCGGTAATGCTGACGAAATTCTTCTGGTGGCTCTCTTGTGCTTTCACATCGAATATCTTAAGTGCTTCTGCAAACATCCCTTGTTGCTCTATCGTAAAATTGTCTCTTACATTAGCATCTATAAAACGATGAACCATGGCTTCTTTAGCACCTGGTGTATCGGTCTTCGGAATAATACGTTCTGCTATTTCAGCTACAAGGTCCACTTGTTCTTGAGTAAGAAAGTCTGGAACCCATGTCGGTGTACTATCAACCTTACACGAACTGACAGTGCTTAAGCCTGCTCCTACTAGAAACGTATATCCTGCAATCAGGGTAGTATTTTTCAATGCTTCTCTCCTATTCATCCTTATCCTATATTAATGATTAATGGTTATTTCTTAAAGGTTTCCTTTTTTCAATTCTGAAACTGCGAAATCCGCTGCTCTGGCTGTAAGTGCCATATATGTAAGCGATGGATTAACACAAGCAGCACTGGTCATACATGCACCATCCGTAACGAATACATTTTTAGCAGCATGAACCTGATTGTTTCCATTCAATACAGAAGTTTTAGGATTTCTTCCCATTCTTGCGGTTCCCATTTCGTGGATTCCTAAACCTGGGTTGCAGCCTCTATTATATGTTTGGACATTTTTAAAGCCGCCGGCTTCCAACATCTCTGCAGCTTCTGACATCATATCCTTCCTCATCTCATATTCGTTCTCTTTCCATTCTGCATCCATGGTCAATGTAGGCATGCCATACTTATCTTTTACATCATCATTGATATACACTCTATTTTCATGATAAGGCAGACATTCGCCGAAGCCAGACAATCCCATTCTCCACATACCTGGTTGTCTCTGTATTTCTTTCCACTCTGCTCCGAATGCAAGTTCTTTAACATTGTGGCCCCAGCCATTTCTACCTGCACCTCCTTGATAACCGAAACCACGTAGGTAGTTCTTCTTTTTGGTATCCTTACTTATATTCTGGAACCTAGGTACATAGATGCCATTAGGTCTTCTGCCTTTGTAATATTTATCCTGCCACATCTCAGATTCTCCAGATGCTCCTATTCTGAAATGATGATCCATAACGTTGTGTCCCAACTCGCCAGAATCATTCCCGAATCCATCTGGGAATCGATCTGACTTAGAATTAAGCAAAATAAATGATGAGCCTAGTGCCGATGCACATAAGAATACAATCTTAGCATAATACTCCTTGGTTTCAAGGGTTTCAGAATCCAGCACTCGTACGCCTCTTGCCTTCTGTGTTTCGTTATCATAAATTATCTCTGAGACGATAGAATTAGGTCTCAGTGTCATATTCCCTGAAGCCTTGCCAGCTGGCAGCGTGCAAGAGTTAGAACTGAAGTAAGCGCCATATGGACAACCTCTGATGCATCGATTCCGATACTGACATTTGCCTCGAGCTTGAAACTGACCTGGAGCAGCAGATGTAATATGCGCCACTCGACCAATCGTCATCATACGATCCGTAAAATTCTCTTTAATCTTGCCAGCCAGATGTTCTTCTGGACAGTAAAAGTCCATGGCCGGTAAAAAGTTACCGTCTGGCAATTGTTTCAATCCCTCATTGCGGCCAGATACTCCGATATATCCTTCTACATAATCATACCAAGGGGCAATATCCTTATACCTTATAGGCCAGTCTACCGCTATACCATCCCGATCATTGGCTTCGAAATCTATGTCGCTGAATCGATAACTCTGTCTTCCCCACATAAGAGACCTGCCTCCTACATGATATCCTCTGATCCAATCAAATGGTTTATCCTCTGAATATGGATGTTCTGTATCTTTAACCCACCAGTGGATAGATTCAGGGCGAGTGGTATATCCCGTTCTTTTCTGTTTCTCATAATCTTTTAACTCTTCTCTGGTCAACCTGTTTCTATTAGGTAGCTCCCAGGTTTCCATATTCGCTGTCGGGTAACTGCCGTGGGGAACATCTCTTCCTCTCTCAAGCACTAGGGTTTTCAACCCTTTCTCTGAAAGTTCTTTCGCTGCCCATCCGCCACTTATTCCTGAACCTACAACGATGGCATCATAAGTTACTTCTTCTGTTCCTTGTGAATTGAAATACATATGAGATAATTATTTAATATGTTTTAAGTAATGATGAACTCTCAAAATAGAAAACAATTGATAAACTATCTTATTGAAATGTCAATTTATCTTCATTAAAACAAAAATGGCTTCCTAAAAGGAAGCCATTATAAATTATAATCCCATGAACATATCCAATCAAAATGTCTCGCTCTCGCGAAACTATAAAATTAAAACTCAATCTAATTCAATCAAATAGGACCGTAAAAAAGACTTGTTATCGGACAGTATAATTATTTATAGCTACCCAATAACAAGTTTATAATCCCATGAACATATCCGTATAACGGAACTGATTCTTTAATCAGTCGTGAAGTTTATTTGTTCAATTCAAACATTCACAATGCAATAATGACAATAAATTATCGATGAATCAATTACAAATACAATGCAATGTAATATATATATTATTATAATATGTTATTGAAACGGATCAGAATATCTCTCGTCTTCAATAAAATCAGTATCTGACATTGTACTGATAAAGGCTACTAGAGCATCTATTTGCTCATTTGTGAGATTTAATGGCCTTATAAGGGGATCTTTATTCATAGATTCTTTTCCACCAGAATTATAATGCTCGATTACTTCCTTCAGTGTTTTAAACCTACCATCATGCATATACGGAGCAGAAAAAAGGATATTTCTCAGCGAAGGCGCCTTAAATTTTCCATTATCGGCGAATATTCCAGTAACACCGCCTCTACCTAAATCTTCGAAATCATCGAAACCCATTGCGGCATCTAATCCATTGTTGAAATACTGGTCAGCTGAAATTATAGGTACAGAATGACAATGATTACACTCCGCATCAGGAACTTCTGTATTATCATCGAAGAATAAATCTCTTCCCAGCAATTCCTGGTCAGTATAAGCATCCAGCCCTGCTTCTACCCGATCATACTTAGACTTACCTGATGAAACCAATATTCTCTCAAACTGTGCAATGGCTTTAACCGCATAATCTTCATTGATTTCCGAAACATTACTTATTCCGAAAGCCTCTCGAAACAAGCGAGGGTACTCCACACTCCTCTTAAGTCGCTTTACTACTTCAGGCCATTCATTGTCGAATTCATTTTCGTTCGTTACAGGCAATAAAGCTTGATCTTCTAAGGTCATCGCATTCCCATCCCAGAACAGTCCGTTTCTCGTAAAGCCTACATTGAGTAAGGACATACTAGACCGCTCTCCGAGCGCACCATTGACGCCTATACTGGATTCCAGATTATCTGTAAATGATCCAGATGGCAGATGACATGTACTGCAAGAAACCATGCTGTCTCTTGACAATATGGGATCATAAAACAACCTCCTTCCTAGATCTATTCCTTGTTGCGTCATCGGGTTGTCTTCAGGAATTACCATCTGAGGGAAACTAGGAGGAATATCTATCTCGTACGGAATAGGATCATACGCTATGTCCAGTAAGCTACCATCATCTACAGGAGGAGGATCTTCGCAAGCTGCGCAGATTATACATAAAAGGATTATATAAATATAGCGAAAACCCATCCTTATTAATTGGTGCGAATTAAGAACGCAATTAACCGATAGGAATCCTTGGTCAAGCCTCTAAAGGATTTCATTTTATCAGCTATGTGTGAATAAAAACTGAATGAATGGTTAACAAGGTATTCCGAAAAAAATATCGATATATAATTAAAGTTCTTTATCATTAAAATATAAACGTATTTCTCCCTTTAAAGTTATTCTCTGACTGTAAAACTATTAGACACATTGGCTAAAATCACATCTTCAGTAGCAGATAAATCCGTCAGGTCAATATCGAATAACCACAATTGGAAATCAATTTCTACGACAACGCTAGCCCCAGACCCCCGCTCTACTTCAATCGGAGTAGGTATACTGAATACTTGCTGCTCCAGAACAACAGGGTCTATAGTGATACGGTAAATCTCATTGGTTGCTAGGTCCTCTAAGGTTAACCCTAAGTCTACGTACTCTCCGATTCCCGCTGATACGGTGTCGGGAACAACCGTAAAACCGGCTCTATCATCCAGCGAATCTCGATCGATAGCTGCGATTTCATCTCCAAGTCCAAGCTCAAAAACAAGAACATCTGCTTCCCCTGTAAAAACAAAGTTCTCAAGAGTTTTCCTGAAATTTCCTCGATTAAAAAAGCCAAAGTCGTTATCAACTTCTTGCCCATCAATCTCAATGGTTTCATTGTAAGCGATTTCTTCACCATCAGAAACCAGATAGATGTTGTCTAGAAAAAAATGAAAGTCGTGTAAGACAACACGATGATTTACAAGATCTAGCGTATCACCTAGTGAACTGGAAATTCCAGTATAGGAAAAGTTGATTATGAAGGTAGGATACGAACAACAATCATCACAAGGATTATCTGCGTTGACATTGTAGTTAGAAGCATTAATGTCTAGGCAGTCTTCGACTGGTTCGTAACAACTTATCATTACAATCGTTAAAAGGAATATACCCAGGATACGAATCATCTGATATTAAGATTGTGTTTCTGGACCAGGTTAGTTAAGAACTTTTTTACTTGAACAGAAAATTCTTTATCCATTATCCACTTGTAATAATTGGGCTCAGTCCTAAACACCTCTAGTACTGGACGTCCAGAATATTTTCCAAAATTAAAAACTGGAACGCCTTTAGAGTTATACTTCAACCTATTCGTTACATCAATGCTGGTTGATGTAAACGTAAACTCAGAAAGTTTCTGCATATCATTCTGGATGGGTGGTGGATGCTTCATACCATCTCCATCTATATAAGGTTCGTCATCATACTTAACAAGCTGTCCCTTGAGTACATCCACGGTTGCTCTGACATCAGCCAGCGCATCGTGAGCTCCTTCTAGGTCCTTACCACAATAAAACTTCAAGGCAGCTTTTAATGTACGCGGTTCCATTTTATAAAAAATCTTTTGCACATCTATTGTGCTTCTATGATCTAAATTAAAGTCGAATCCCGCTCTCGCAAATTCTTCCATCAACATAGGAATATCGAATCTGTCCGAATTGTATCCTGATAAATCTGCTGACCCTATCCATGTAAATAGCTCTTCTGCAATCTGAGAAAATGAAGGTTTATTTCTTACCATGTCTACAGAAATTCCATGAACCGCGAAAGCTTCATCACCAATCGGGACACCTGGATTCAATAGATATTCTTTTTCTTCTGGGAACAGAGAATCCTTGCTATATTTTATCAAGGCAATCTGGATGATGCGGTCCTTAACTATGTTGAGTCCCGTGGATTCTATATCGAAAAAAACAATGTCTTTATTTAATTTAAATTGAACGTCAGTCATATTCTAATTTTTCATAACTAGGTGTATAATATATCTTCATGGAATCAGATTCTGCATATACAATACAGGCTTCTATTCCTTCTATTTTTTCTATCATATTTTTGCATCCCTCATATCCTTTTACAATGCAGGCTGTAGCTAGGGCATCAGCTATAAAACAATCCCTACTCAGAATGGAGGCAGATAATACATCAGACGCCTTATTCTTCCCTGTAGTGGGGTCGATAATATGAACGAATCTCATTCCACCTATGTCATAATAATTTCTATAATTCCCAGAAGAGGCTACTGCCATATCTCGGAGCTTAATAGGTAGAAGCATATCCTTTTTTCCTGCATTCGGATCTGGCACAGTAAGTCCTGCAGTCCATATCTTACCTTGCGCATTGACCCCTTTCGTTCTTATTTCTCCTCCGATTTCTACAAAATAATTGTCAACCCCTTCCGTACCGAGGTAATCAGCAACCAAGTCCACTCCATAGCCTTTCGCAATACTTGAAAAATCTAGTTGACTCCTGGCGTCTTCTTTAACAACGGTAAAACTATCTTGATCTATGGTCCATGATATTTTATCATAGCCTATAAAATCCATAATGGAATCAACCTGACTTACATCTGGCACCAACGATCTTGTTAAGTCTCCTCCTCCGAAACCATAGAACTGGTATAATGGGTAAATAGATGGATCGAAGGCGCCATCGGTCATTTTGTAAAGTTGAGCGGACTCATTGAGCATCCTGAGGAAGTGTTCTTGCTCTTTTATGGGCAATCTTATGCTTTCATCAGATTGATTAAACGCAGATATTTTACTTTTCTTATTGTAGGTCGATAATGAAAAATCGAAATCAAGAAGCATCGAATCTATGTCCTTCTGAACCTCAGGAGCGTTATATCCTTTATATGTAATCGCATACGTTGTGCCCATGGTTTCTCCACCGATTGACAAGTAAGTGGCAAGAACAGGCTCCTCCTTGCATGCACAGAGTAAGGAAATTAAAATGAGTACCAGTAAGATTCTTATCATTCTAATAAACCTTCTTCTTTTGCTTCTTCATTGATTGAATTTAAGACTACTGGTTTCTTCCCTTTGCGCAAGCGCATATTAAGAAATTCTACCAATAGAGAAAATGCAATTGCGAAGTATAGGTATCCCTTAGGTACAGCTCCGACTTCTGAACCAAATACACTCATATGAGCCAGATGAGCTCCTTCTATGATCAACATGAATCCGATTAAGATTAAGAAGGCCAGTCCGAGCATCTGTATGGTAGGATGCTTGTTAACAAATCTTCCTACTGGAA
>CALIQO010000285.1 GCA_938044055.1 uncultured Saprospiraceae bacterium | reverse complement strand
GAGTAACGTCATGTGGGTAGAGTTTTATCCAAGAATATAAAAGTTTTTCCGCCCTGTCAGATTGATTATTAGATAGATAGTTGGTGTACTTATATCTCATCTGCTGTCTTTCTGGAAGATTACCAGATAGGCTTACAGCTTTCTTAGTATCTTCACCACTTGGTATGCCAGCCATCATTTTAGTATAGGCCAGCTGTGAAAAGCACTCAGCACAATTCGGGTCTTTCTGTGTAGATGACATATATAAGTTGAGCGTTTCTCTAAATCTCTTAGAATCTGTACTATTGATTATCAATCCATTGACTACTTTTTTCAATACCTCTTCATCATTGGTTATAAGATCAGAAGAAGGTAAGTCTATTGTTTCATTTCCTAAGTCTATGTCTCTATTGTCTACATTTTCTTGTATAGATTGTGTAATTTGATCTACTAGAGAAAACATAGAATTTCCTGTCAATTCTGTACTATAGACTTCTTTTCCCGTTTTTACATCATATACCTGAACTTTAGCGGAATTTCCATTATTACTGATATCCCCTGTAACGAAGAAATCTTGATACCTTTCATTAGCTATGTTGAGCATTGAAGAGAATGGGATTTCACTATTTAGTGTGTAATTCTGCTCTTTTAAATCATCAACCAGGCTAGTAGGTCGGATTGAATACCACCTCATATCCTGCTCCAGATCTGCATCTGCAAGAATGGGTATCCCGATTTCTTTCCATTTATTTTGCTGATTTAAATCAGACTTGAATGGGAAAAATATGATTCTAGACGTATACTCGGCTTTAGGTATAACCCTCTTCATGTCTTTCCCTTCTTCATCGGTTATAGTTATGGTTTCTGTCGCAGCAGAGCCAGTGGCATTCCCCTTAAAAAGAAAAGTTGTCGCTCCTAGTGCAAGAACTAGATTGAGAGGGTATAATATTTTTTCAAGTTTAAACCATTTATCGTGACCTGGCTTCCCATGAAAATAGATCAAAGATATTATAGAAGGTAGAATAATAAATAGGAACAGGACCAGCTTATCTACTAGATTTCCATCTAGCTGATACCTTGATACCAACCATTCTGTAAATTGTATAAGACCCCATGAAATACCTAGATAAGTAGCCAGATACTGGAAGAAACGGCGATCCCATAATTTCTGCATAAACGACTTTTCTGTCTCGCTCATTTGCTTTCATTTTTTTAATACTAAACAACAAAATTAATACAATTATGGTTTTCTATGGTTTACAACGCCATAAGGTTTATAAATTGTTCTTAATTAGCGGATAATAAGTGACAATATCGTCGTCTAGGACGTAATCTATAGAGAATGGCACGTAAGATGCATGTTATTGTTATATAATATAAATTATTTATGAGGGCATTGGTTATATCTGGTGGTGGAAGTAAAGGCGCTTTTGCAGGTGGTGTCGCCCAGCATCTCATAGATGACTTGAAGATTTCCTACGATATTTTCGTCGGGACGTCCACGGGAAGTCTGCTAGCACCGCTTATTTCTGCTGGAAACCTAGAGAATGTAAGAAAGGCCTACACAAGTGTGACTCAAGATGACATATACAACATATGCCCATTTAAGATTAAGCATATGCCAGATGGTACTGTAAAGAGTTCCATCAATCACCTCAATGTAATTATGATGCTCCTTAAGAAAAGGAAGACCCTGGGGGAGCACAAGAACCTGAGAAAAACCATCTCCCGTTTTTTCTCTGAAGAAGATTTCAATAGAGTTAAAGCATCTCCTACTAAGGTTGTTGTAACAGTAGCTAATCTATCTCTCAAGAAAGTGGAATACAAGTATCTCACCGATTGTGAGTATGAGGATTTCTGTGATTGGATGTGGATTTCTACTAGCTTCGTTCCATTCATGAGTTTAGTTGAGAAGAATGGCTATGAATATGCGGATGGGGGTTTTGGGAATTACATTCCTGTAGAAGAAGCCATAGCACAGGGAGCCAATGAAATAGATGTCATTGTGCTCAATCCCCGACACAGGGTAAATCAGAAAACTACTTCTAAGAATACCTTCGATATATTGATTAATTCTATGCAATTTATGCTTACGCAAATAGCTTACGATGACATCATGATCGGACATCTTCAGAGTATATACAACGATTCTGTAAAAGTTCGTTTTTTCTTTACTCCAAGGTTGCTTACCGAATTATCGTTTTACTTCGACCCGGTACAGATGGAAGCATGGTGGGATGAAGGGTATGAATATGCGGTTCAGAAAATGGCTTCTATGAGTCTCTCTTCTTACTGACCTATCCAGCCAAGCGCATTTCTTATTTTATTATAAATCGCTGTATTTTCGTAGATGCCTGAAAACTTCTCACTACCAGGACCCATAGCGAATACTGGAATCATAGTTCCCGTATGGTAGTCGGAAGTGAAAGCTGTCTTAAGCGTATCTCTTGTACTTCCAGATTGTATAGCGAAGCCTCCTGTTTCATGATCGGCAGTAACCACTATTAAAGTATTGCCATCATTAATAGCCCAGTCAATTACTGGCTTAAGCATGTTGTCGAAATCCTTGAATTCTGTTATGATGAATGATTCATCATTGGCATGACCACCCCAGTCTATCTGAGATCCTTCTATCATTAAGAAAAATCCATCGTCAGACTTGCTATTAAGAAAATCTATACCTGCGACTGAAGCATCGGTTAAGTAAGTTCGACCTTGAGACACAGGAAGGGGATCTTTATCAGCAGTAAGGAAACCATAATTATCACCTTTTACTGTAGACTTGTCGAAATCATGCTCCAGAAAGTTCTCCATGGTATATCCCTTCTGTTTCAATTCTTCTATCAAGTTTCGTTCATCTTCTCTTCTATCAAAAAATTTCTTTCCCCCACCGACGAAATAATCTACTTCTGTATCGAGAAAATCCGCGGCTATTTCTTCATAATTTCTTCTTGACTTATTGTGGGCTATAAAACTAGCAGGGGTTGCATGGACAATTGTAGACGTAGCAACCAATCCAGTAGGCATGTCCTTATCTTCTGCTTCTTCTAGTAAAGTATAAACCGCTTGCGTATCTGGATTTACAGCAATCGCCCCATTGTAGGTTTTTATTCCTGCTGCAAATGCTGTAGCACCAGCTGCAGAATCCGTTATTAAATTGTCTGAAGCATAGGACTTGTGCAAGCCGGTGATCGGAAACCTTTCTAGCTCAGTCTTCATACCATTAGCAATCATTCCTCCTGTAATCTGGCCTAGACCCATGCCATCGCCTATAATAAGAATTACATT
>CALIQO010000284.1 GCA_938044055.1 uncultured Saprospiraceae bacterium | reverse complement strand
AGTGATGCTGTCAGGAAAGGTTCACATGATTTATTTATGGCCTTAACCTTAGAGATAATCTTATATGGATTGTTTTCATCGTAACTACCTTCGCCATTGCCTTCATCTATCCCATGAGTAAAAACAGGAAGCAAGTATAGGTTATCGTTTCTTCTGATTTTATGTATCGCAGAAACATCACTTACCACAAGAGCATCTACTTGAGGAGCTCTATTATTCCGCCAGCCGGCGTGATCATAAAAACCTATGCGTAGGCCTTCTATGATTTTTACATCTTGCTGATCATTCTGTAATAAATGTCTGACTTGCATCGTACAGTGTTTATAACACAAAGGTGGGCATAAGTAAGCCTACCTTTATGGCGTTTTCGATTTTCGGTATGATTCCTTCTGGTTTTGGATTAAAATCAATACAATTGATACCTTGTTTTTGTGACCTTGACGTCCATCTTATAAAACAATTTCCATCTATCTTCCGAAGCTTTGTCCATAGGAATTACTTCTGCTACAATGTTTCGTTCTGTCGGCTCATATTTTTTCTGAAATTCAGAAGGAAGGGCATATGTACTTACATAGAATTTAGAGATTAATCCTACCCAGTCACTGCCATCAGGAAGCTGAATTATAACCTCATCGCCTACTTCAAGGTGCGCAATTTCCGTAGGATCGAAATATGTAGCTATGGTTACATGTTCCATCTCATGGATAGTCATCATCTCAGCTTTCTTATAACATATCTCATTTTCTTGGTAAAAGATATCTGAAATAACACCATCTGAAGGTGATACAAAATAGTATTCTTGCTGGTAGTAGTCTAACTTATTCTCTTCAAGTATAATACTCTCCTTACGCAATCTATTTAACTTATAGATGTGTGCTTGCAAGGCATCTTTCTCTTTTCCTATAACCTCAACCTCCTGTAGCAATTTAGTCTTCCTGTCTGTGAGTTCCTCATAGTCATTGAAGGCACTATTTACTCCACTGAGCAATAAGGATTCTTTCTGACTGATGCGTTCACTTAAGTAGGAAATCATTGTCTCTTTACTTGACATTGTAGCTTTCAAGAAAGCAAGCTTTTTTTGTGTCGTTAAGATTTCTCTTTCTATCCATTCTGAGGATTGTCCCATACTCAACGTCAGAGAAGTAGATTCCATCTGATCGTTAGATAATAAGTATCTAAACAATGTATCCCCCTCACAGACTCTATCACCTTCTTCGATATAAAGGTTCATAATCTGTATGTCATCTGGAAAGGTCACCATCTGCTTAGGCAATTCTATCTGACCATCTGCATGTATATACATATTACCATTATATACTCGTTTTACTACTAGAAATAGGACTGCTAGAAAAATAGCTAAGTATATTCTTCTACTCCAGTTTACTTTCTTCTTCTGTACCGGAGGCTCCTTCAGTATTTTTATAAAGGTCTTCTTTTCTCTAAGTTGAAAGGCTTTCATAATTCCTATTTGTAATAGAGTAGATTAATAATGTTGTTTCAATTCTTCTAATTAGTGTGTACTTGTGTTCTTACTGACTTCAGTTCTAATTCTTTGAGTGACTCTATGTCGGTAAACAAAATGTTGGCTCGAGAATCTTTTTCAGTAATTGAAATTATCTTTTCTTCCATCTCTGACCTATGGTTGTAATCACTCGGATTAAGCGGGTATAAATTTCTCATTTCAATCAACTCTTGCCCTGACAGAATCTCCACTTCACATTCTTCCAGGAAATATTCATCCGCTTTAGCTATAGCATGGTTTTCTAACAGAAGCAAAAATCTATTGCCCGCAAATTTTTTATTATCAATATGCGTTCTGATAGGCTTTAAGAATTTTCCAATATTTACTTTAATTGCCAGCCTTTTCATACGAAGCAAGAGCAGCATGGATTGTTGTTTCAAGTCTAGTATTTCATATTCTATCTTTAGGCTATCGATCGTCAACTCTTGTTCTTCTACGCTTTCAGGCAATCCTTGTAAGGATCTTGTTACTTGCAATATCCGCTTGGTTTCATTTATCATTTCTTGCTTCCCTCTTAGTAGATCAACTTGTTTTTTCTTGTAATCATATTCTAAAAACAGATTGATGATTTCTTTCTTTCTCTGAGATGCAGAATGATGGTCTCTTTCTTTTAATAATTCTTTTTCAGCTTGGATAAGCTTCTTAGACGATCTATGAATATTCTTAGAAAATTGGATTGAAAAATAAGGTCGTGATCTTAGTAAATCATATCCTACTGATGCAGATAGATCTGAGAGATTCATCTGTGCGTATTCTAGATCTACATTGTCTAGCTCAAGAGAAAGAACTTTCTGCTGAGTCGAATCACTGGCTAAAGAATCCAATAAACCCTGCACGTCAAAGTCATAAAATTGAAAATCATGAAGTTGTGGCAATCCTTCTGTTTCAAAACTTTGTCTAAATATTTCTATAAAAGCTGATGTTGTATGCTTAAGAGTTGAATATTCTCTGATGGCATTGTTACATTGCAGTAGATCAGCGTATGGAATTCGTTTATGAATATAATGATCCTGAAGAATAGCAGACAGATGAGTTAAACTATCTAGCATACCATTTAAAAGAATCAATTTCTGATGGTGGTATAAGGATATAATATAATCATAACACAAGCCATAATGGTATTGCATCGATTCTTGATTTCCTTCCAGATTTGCAATCGCTCTTATGTTTTCAAGCTTTCTTACTTCTAAACTGCTTTGCTTCCACCCGCTTCCAAGCATCTTTATCTTTCCTCCTGCCCTCATACCATATCCTTCACCCCATTCTTGTGCGGAAGCACTTATAAGGTTAGCTCCTATTGATATTCCCTTATCTCTAGTTGCATTACTTATTCTTAAATCCTGTATTTCTGAATACCTTTCATCAAGATCATTAGAAGATGTAATCATCAAGGAATCAAGGAAGAAAAGTTGCTGGCCGAATAAAAATATCGGCCAGCAAATCGACGCAATTATTAAACACTTCCTCACTATCTATATATTATAGGTTGACTAATAGTTGCCCTTGTAATTACAGGGTTATATAAGCAACCTTACTATTGAGGATTCTAGGCTTTCCTAGAATATTTTTAAAATCACATACTACCATAGATTCTGATCCTATAGACTGAATAAATTCCCAGTCAATATTTTCATAATCTTGATGATTCACAGCGTACACTACGACATCATAAGCATCTGATATTGTTTCTGATTTTTCTAAAGCATAATACTTGAACATCTCTTCTTTAGAGGCATGGGGATCATGTACATGTAAGTCACACTTTCTATCCTTTAATAGCTGAGACATTTCCGCAGCTTTAGAATTTCTGAGGTCCGACACATTCTCCTTGAAGGTTGCTCCTAATACCAGGACCTTACTTTCCTCTAGCTTTTTTCCCATAGAATTAAGTGCCTCTTCTACTCTATCTACAACTGCGCTAGGCATAGAATCATTGATATATCTAGAAGAAGAAATCACAGGAAGCACCATATCAATATCGCTGGCCTTATGGATTAGATAATACGGGTCGACACCTATGCAATGCCCACCTACTAGACCTGGATAGAAATTTAAAAAATTCCATTTGGTGCCTGCCGCTTTTAAAACATCATGGGTATTGACCTCGAGTTTATCGAACAATCCAGACAATTCATTCATAAGAGCAATATTTACATCCCTCTGCGTGTTCTCTACAATCTTAGCTGCCTCAGCCACTTTCATGCTTGGAGCTAGATGGATACCTGCATCTATGATATGATCATAAATCTTGTATATTTCTTGTGCTGCAATTTCATCTGAACCAGATACAATCTTTTTTATTTGGGTAAGCGTGTGCACCTTATCTCCAGGATTAATTCTTTCTGGAGAGTATCCTACTTTAAAATCTACATTATATGTAAGCCCTGATACTTTTTCAAGAATAGGTATACATACTTCCTCCGTACACCCAGGGTAAACAGTAGATTCGAATATGACAATATTCCCTTTTCCGAGAGATACAGCTATGTTTTCACAAGCAGATTGAAGAGGCTTGAGATTAGGCTTCTTGTCCTTAGCGACAGGTGTCGGTACAGCAACTACGATTACTTCTGCCTTATCTAGTGTCTCTGAAACAGATGTAAATTGTATGTCTCTATTTTTAAATGCTTCTGCACTCAACTCACCAGAAGGGTCGACCCCATTTTTCATCATAGCTACCCTATCTGCGTTGATGTCATAGCCTATAACTTTAAATGACTTAGCGAATTCTAATGCAATCGGCAATCCTACGTAACCTAAACCTACGAGAGCTATTGAAGCTTGTTTATTACACAGTCTATTATACATTTCGGAAAAGGTATTCTGGCTTGAAGTTGCTTTTCTTACTGCTGGGGCACTGGCCACGAAATTACTTGAAGTGTTCATCTTAATTGAATTTTTATTTTTTATGAATAGATGGTTTCCCATCCGATTATTATTTATTGAAATGATTTAAAAAACATATACTTTTTTCGCTTACTCTACAGTAACTGATTTAGCAAGGTTTCTCGGTTGGTCAATATTGCATCCTCTATATCTGGCTGCGTAGTACGAAATCAATTGGAGAGGAATTACAGAACTTATAGGGGATAAGATCTCTTCTACTTTAGGCAATTCGATTATAAAATCATACAATTGAGGGTCTATATTCTGCCCTTCATTAGCGATTAAAACAATCTTGCCTTTTCTCGAGCGAATCTCTTGTACATTACTGATTAGTTTTTCTAAGCACCCTTCATTAGTAGCAACAACTACAACCGGCATGTTATCATCGATAAGAGCTATCGGGCCATGCTTCATCTCTGCAGCAGGGTATCCTTCTGCATGGATATAACTTATCTCCTTAAGTTTTAATGCCCCTTCCAAAGCAGTCGGAAAGTTAATTCCACGCCCCAGAAACAAGG
>CALIQO010000283.1 GCA_938044055.1 uncultured Saprospiraceae bacterium | reverse complement strand
GCTTCTAACATCTGCATCATCATAGATGTTCCACTCCGAGGTAAACCAGATACTATAATCATTTCTGGTAAGGTGTAGTCGGGTAAGGTCGCTTGAATTGCAGCGGCTAGTTTAGGCTTACCAAGTTTGTTTTCATATAGATCAACAAGTCGTTTTTTAGCTTTTACATGGTTCTTAAGTATATGTATGCAATTTCTATAAGCATCTGCTGCTGCATCATTAATTTCTAATTTTTCCAGCGACAAGCCGAGCCTATAATGGGTCAGTGGCGATAGAAATTGTAGTCCTATACTAGATAAGAATGATTCTACACTTTCAGCATATTTGCCTTGAGCATAATAAACCTTGCCTAGAGCATGATGCGCCATATTGTTTTCCGGATCTCTTGTGAGTTCTTCGTTAAATATCTTTTCTGACTCATTTAATTTTCCAAGTTCGTAAAGGATTTCTCCTTTGTACATCTTTAGTCCTGGTGCATCATCTCTCATTGCTATGGCATCTTCCATGTAACTTAATGCCTTATCGAAACTCTTTTCTTGTAGCAATACACGTGCTTGCATAACTAAGGACATTATGGTGTCTTTGGTTTGATGTTGTCTGATAGTCTGCACTACTTTTCGAGCCTTACCTGTTTTCTGAATCTGTAGATAACAATTGGCTAGTCGTATGGAATAATGTTTGTTCTCTGGATTTTCATCGTGCAATTCTTCCAGAAGTTTTATGGCTTCAGAGTAAATTCCTCCATCTATATATGATCTTGCTTTATAGAAATTAGTATCTCTGGTTACCCTTGATATTTCTGCTGCAAGATCTGGTCCTGGTGCAGCGATATAACCCAGGTCTACCAGTTGTTTTAATGCTTCCTTAGAAACTTCTGGATCTTCTTTAAAACCTTTAGGCAATTCATAGAAGTTTCCTTCTAATTCCTCATAACTAGGTATTGTTTTTACCTTCTTATGAGTTGTGAAGATATTATTGAGAACTTTTCCATCCATGTCTAAACCGATAGGAAAACCGAGGTGATGTAGGATTGTAGGTGTTATATCTAATAATGAAGCACCATGGATAATGGAATCCTTTTTAATTCCTGGCCCTTTAGCAACAATTATTCCGTAGGGGCTATGTTCATATGCTGGTCCTGCAGCTTCTTTAGGAAGACTTAGTGGTCTTAAATGATTAGGGTAGAATCCATGATCTGATATCAATATTATGGTTGTATCCTCAGGAATTAAATCAAGTATCGTGGCAAGCATCATATCATGGTATCGATATCCTGCTTTTACTACTTCTTTGTAATTCTCGAAATCTTTCTCATTTATATGCGGCCTTCTAGGCGGATTAAATTTCATAAATCCATGACTGAAATGATCCAAGGCATCTAAGTAGACTGCCATAAAATCCCATTCTTCATTCTCTAGGATGTATGTAGCGGCAGAATGTATGGTTGTACAATCTGCAAGAATTTTCTGTATGGATTCTATTCTTTTTCGGACTAGAGGATCATTCTGATCCATCAGATGTCCATTAGGGAGAAAGGGATATAAATGGGCACCTGTCAATTCTTGAGGGTGCAGTCTGAGGGAGGCATAAAGCTTCTCTTTTTCTTTAGGGTGAATGGTTCCATCTACCACTGGCCATGGTTCGGTTATTGGTGCATTTGCCCGTTGGTAAAAATTAGAAATATAAACCCCATTTATAGGCTCTGCTGGGTGTGATGGCCACCAACCTACTTGATGACACTTGTACCCCTCGTTACACAGTATATTCCATATAGCCCTTACTTTACGAGAAGTAATGTGGACAGGTCGGACTCCTTCTCCAGAAGGGTCTGGTTCAATAAATCCATGAATTCCATGCTTGTAAGGTCTTTTTCCTGTAGCGATGGAAGTCCATAGCGTAGGTGAAAAAGGGGGGTCAAGAGTAGATAGATTACCCATCGCACCTTTATTAACAAGAGACTCAAGGGCAGGCATCAATCCATCATCGATCATGGGATTTATCATCTTCCAGTCAGCAGCATCCCATCCGAGTAAGAGAACTTTCTTTTTCATCTTTACTCTTGTGTATCGTTATCAAGAAGTTGTTTTTTCACCATCTCTATATGATGTTCTTTTCGTCTATTTCTCCACAGCATGATTCCTTTGTACCCTGCGGCCAATAGACCTAACGATCCTTCTAAGGGGACATCTTCAGGTTTCATATCGCTGACTTTGATAACCTTGACCTTAGAGTTCTTGTTGGTTTTTTCTGACATAGAAGGAGTTTAATCTGCATTAAATGTAGCAAAATTGTCCCATAGTACAATCGGTACTCTTATTTCTTATAAGGTCAAATTATATGTAAATTTTGAATTTTTTGAACTGTTACATATCAGAATGAAATTTTACTTATATGGCTTCGTTCTTTCTTTTTTAATTATTATTAAGTTATGGAAAAATTGAATTATTACTCTCCGACAGAAGAAAGGCTTAACGTATTTTCTCATGCGCTGGGACTTGCACTTAGTGTAGTCGCTCTTTTCTTTCTTGTTTTTAAATCTGTAGAGTTGGGTACAGTTGCTGCTGTTGTAAGCTTTGCAATATTTGGCGTAAGCTTAATATGTCTCTATGCAGCCTCTACATTTTATCATGCAAGCAAATCAGAATCAGCCAGGATAA
>CALIQO010000282.1 GCA_938044055.1 uncultured Saprospiraceae bacterium | reverse complement strand
ATAGCACTCAGAACATCTAGTACCAGTAACTTAGTTTCAGAACAAGGGACCGATTGTTATTGGTTATGTTCCTGCCTGGTTCCAACCCATCAAGCAAGTCATAGTTATCTACATAAACAATAAATAGATCTGACATCGGTTGGAATCTCCATTGTAACCGAGAATTAACACCCATGAAATCCGACTGATCTACGAATTGAAAAAGAGTCGTCCATATCAAGTCTCTGTGAAAACCCACTTCTGATTTAGCTTGAATGGCAGATATAGTTGCACTGCCATATGGATCCGGAAAATCAAGTTGATTCCACTGATACTCTATTCCGAAATTCCCCCATGGTTGGACTCGAAAGTTGGCCGAAGAACTGATTCTTTTAATGGTTCCATTGTAGAAATTTCCTATCCTTCCGCCTAAGGAGTAACTGAGGGCTTTACGCTCATCGGAACTATATCTGGCTCCTATTGCTGTAAAAGTATAGGTTGCTTTAGGCAAGGGTTCTTCATCCGTAAAAGAGAAAGGCCATCGCAAGTTAATCCGTTGATTAGAAATTCGAGCACCTAGTGACTCTCCAGACTTCAACCCGAATCCAAATCTTACTGCTGTCTCTCTCTCATTAAAGGACCAATCTGGATTATATACCAATGAATTATTTATCTCAAATCCGTACCTTCCTATGTTCCCAGTTTCAGGTCTGAAAGTTACATCTATGCCTGCCTCTGACTGATTAAAACCCAGTCTCCATATAGAATCTAGAACAGCATCATAGTTTTCGATGCGGTTGACGAAGCCCATATCTGCATAATAATTTTCTCCCATACTTATAAAGTCGTGGACGAATTCTACATTCTCATTGGCAATGGCGAAACCTGTATTGAGGAAGTAATTGTCTCCTTCCACGTCTGGCTTGTATGATGTGTGTCCGCCGACCCATCCAGCGAATTGTCCATCTTCTCTAATGTACGCTGCTTCAATTGTAGCGTTTCTCCCATAATCTCCAGATACGAGTTCACTGCCATCGAAAGATTGTCGATTAAGAAACATACCTTGAATAAATGATCTTCCGAATTTTTTCTGCGTAGATATCGCCGTAAAGTTCTGACCATAACTATCATCATTTCCAGCCTGCTGGATATTCATCAATCCTACTCTGACATCTGGACGTAAGTCCCCCGTAAGTCGTGCACCGAAATATAAAGGTACAGCAGCACCATTTTCAGTAAGCCCTATGGTTCTTGAGAAAAAAGGTCTAGCAATGTCTGATCCGAAATCATTAAAGACGTCGCTGTTCTCTAAAAAGAAAGTACGCTTTTCTGGGAGAAATAGATTGAACCTAGTGAGGTTGGTTACAAGTTCATCTACTTCAATCTGTGAGAAGTCAGGATTTATGGTAAGGTCAAGTGTCAAGGAAGAGGCAACAGCTATTTTAGCATCGACACCTACATTGAAGTCTCCACTGGTTCCTTCATCTACTTGATCCGTAATTCCGGTTGTCATATATGGAATTACATTATAGGATCCCGAAGCTTTCTTAGGAGCATGATCCCATTTAAGTGTTCCTGCATAAGCAGGTTCTACAGGCCAGAACTGAGCCGGTACTGCAGTCCAGTTATGGAACTGATTGTATGCCCTTGCTGCTCTTACGAAATTTATACCCCATTCTGGGTTGCCTTCATTGTATCTAAGTATCCTAAATGGAATTGCGAATTCGATAGAGAAATATCCATCTCCTTGAGTCGTCTCGGCATACCACTTGTTGCTCCAGTCTGAATTGAGGTCTGAAAGCTGTCCTCGTATGGCATCCATCTGGACACCTACAGCAGATGAAGCGAATACATATACATTGGTCTTAGCGTTAATCGGATCCAGGACGATGGCTAGTCCATCATTATCCCAGAATTCATCTCGCTTGAGCGATGTTATGATGGGTTTCTCTTCTTGATAGCACATAGCAGCAACATAGAGAAAGTTATCATCGTACGTTAACCTTACTTCTGTTCTCGGATCTGCCATTTCCTTAACGAAGGGTGATTTTTGCCAGAAATCTGTGGCTATATCCGCATCCTCCCAGACTGCCTCGTCTATAACTCCATCTATTTCAATCTCCCCTTCAGCCCTTTTAATATCTACTTGGAACAACTCTTTAAAGGTTGAAACCTCTGGTTGAGCATACATGAAATTGATAAGGAATATGCCCATTATAAAAACAATAAAACATTTGCGCAAAGCATACATATAAATAAAATATGGTATATGTAATATATTGATTTTAAATCATACGCAAAAATAATATCTACTTATTATCTGATCACAGAGCGAATATCATTTGTGATATTATTAACATCGTTCCATATGATCAGGTGACCACCCTCGGGATACAATTTCATCTGTAACAATGAATCTGGTATCATCATTTTTATAAACTCAATATTTCCAGCTGCAGGTGCAATGGCATCTTGCTCTCCATGTATATACAATAGAGGAACCTCAAGTTTCTGCATCCTACTTTTAAGGCTTCTTAATTCCTCTTCATGGCTGTACTTCTCTGTACCTGCTACCTTGAAGGCGTCCGGAACATACCACCGTGTCCAAGGCCAATAAGAAATGGGTGAAAACCAGAAATACTTCTCGGAATATGGATCAATGGCCGGGCATACAAGGATCAAATGGTCAATCCGGTCTGGGTGTTGCAAGGCATGTTTTACGATTATAGGTCCACCATAAGAATGCCCCAGTAGAATGTAGGAGTCATAAGAATATTTTTTCTTGATTTCGTGAATAACCTCGGCTTGATCATCTAAGGAAGGAAGTGCATCCCCCAATCCTGAAGCACCATAACCGGGTCGATCATAACTTACAATATCGACAGCATCTAAAAGGGCGAGATTCTTCATATAGGGTAAGAAAAAATCAAGAGAGCCTGGAGCTCCATGACAAGCAATCAACAGGGTTTCCTTTTTACCCGTGGAAACCATAGCAGTACGTATTGAATAATCTTGAGATTCTATATAAGAAATCTCATATGGGATACCCTCTGCAGCGAAAGTCTCATGGATATCTTCATCGCTATAATGCATCCATTCTGCCACGCATCTCAAGGCAATGAAACCAATTAGTAGGCATAAAGGGATACCCCACTTCAGAATTCTTATAATCTTCTTCACTGTATGGAAATAAGATACACATAAAAAGGTTTAAAGAGGTCCTTATCCTTTTTCTTTCTGTGGCACGGATTAATGAGTTGTTAATGGCACATAAAGTCTTGACTTCATCAGACATTAATGGTTAAATTGTAGATGAGTATGCGAAATACAGACCAACTTTTTAGTACATATCTAACCACCTTATTTTCATCTACACTTCTAGGTGGAATGATAGCGCTTACACAGAGGAACTTTAACTATTGCACGGACAACGGAGTGTTCTATGATCTTATGTGGATTTATGCAGGAGCGGGAGCCATCGTCGGTGCTGGGTTGTTGTTATTGGCAGCAATAATGGAAAAAGAGCATACCTTGAATTACCTCTTTAAGATCTTATTGCGGTATGGAACAGCCTACTTCATGTTCTCATATGCCATGTCATACTTTCTTGATCTATGGTATGCAGATTCACTGGTGATGCAAGAAATAAAGTTGGTCGATCTGAAACCGCGAGAAAAAATATCCGCCTTCCTAGGACATTCTCCAGAATACCGTCAGATACTTGCCTTTACCCACTTCGCTGCAGGGTCCTTGCTTTTCTTCCGTCAGACACAATTCTTAGGACTCATAGTTGCATTAGGAATCACCGTACAGACAGGTGTAACTTATAACCTGTACGAGTATTGCACAGAACTTGAGAATGGCATTCTTTTCGGATCTAGTGTACTCTTATTTTCTCCATACTTGGTCAAAATATGTAAGTTGTTTTTTTCAGAGAAACCTGTCAATCCGATCAGGCATCTCGGTTGGTCTAGCAATTCACATGGAGATAGATCCTTAGGTATACTAAAGGCCCTATTGATTGCAGGAACATTGATTTACTTTTATAACAGTTATAAAAAAACAATCAGATACTATTCTGCTAATGTGAATAGTCCGATCGTAGGTGTATGGAATCTAGAAGATCTTAAGGTTATATCACAGCAGGATTCTACTATAACAGAGATATCCGAATTATTCAGTTTCGACGCTTTATACTTAGATACTAGAAGATATGGTGCTGTCAAGGTTGATGATTCTCTATCTACATTCGAGTATATGGTGGACACCACTTATAATCAGTTGGAATTCTGGAATTTCCATGAGTACAGAAGCGTAGACCTCAAGGGCAAATATAGTTTTCTAGAAAACGACACCCTTCTCTATACCGGAACCAATAACCGAGATACAGTAATTATGAAGCTGGTTATGGATAAGAAGTATCAGAAGGAGTGAAAGAACAATCTTGCTATTCGGGAAACGCAATCTTAAGGCTTTAGGTAATATCAAAAGCACGCGTCTTTAAGAATACAAAAAAGGCTTAAAGTTTACCCGCCACCTTATAATAAGAGTTAGAAAGCTTGTATAAGTCCGCTTCTTCTGTACTAATTACCTTCTTAATAAATTGTCTTATTTATAACTTGGAAACTTTCTCAAATCCTTAATCTCAAACTGCCATTCTGGAGTACTGATTTTTCCACCTTGTAAAGTATACCATGGACTCAATGAATCTTGTTCCCGATTAACCAAAATCTGAATCTCTTGTGCCGGCATATAACTCTGTGCTAACAAATAAATGGATGCCCCACTCTCCTCATGACTGGCTTTATCCACAATAATGACAGCGTGTCCCGGAAATCCT
>CALIQO010000281.1 GCA_938044055.1 uncultured Saprospiraceae bacterium | reverse complement strand
AACCATCTATGCGATCATGAATCACCACCCCATTGTTTTCAATTCGATACCTAAAAGGTTCGACTTCATTAACTACCATGAGAATGCGGTGCAAGTACAATAAGAAAAAAGATTCTTGCTCCTCCTGGGCTTGTTGCAAAGTCGAGGTACAAGGAACGTTGACAGTCATTCCAAAAAAAGGTTCTTCAAAATCTTTGTAAAATCGAAAATAATCCTTCCTGATCCATGTCTCTATTTCTAATCTTCTTGAACTCATACATCGAAGTATTCTAAAACTTGTGAGATGTGCTCTAAACGATGAAAAGAACGGGTAGCAGAATCATCATTGACTTCCTCATGCGCCCATGTTGTATGGTATGGTATGTGGATGGCTTTCCCGCCTGATTCTATGACGGGTAGAATATCTGACTTTACAGAATTTCCTATCATACACAACTGATCGGCTTGCACTTGTATTTTCTTATAAAGAACATTGTAGTTAGCAACCTTTTTATTACTCATTACTTCAAGGTGGAAAAAATGAGATTTAAGTCCTGATTTTTCTATCTTCTTTTCTTGTTCCATAAGATCCCCTTTCGTTGCTAGGATCAGTGTGTACTTGCTTGAGAGTGATTGAAGCACGTCCTCTACTCCATCTAGTAATTCAATCGGCTGAGCGAGTTGAGCCCTACCTATCTCGATAGCTTCCCGTATGAATCCTATCGCTTCTGGCCCTTTTACTACTTCCTTTATGGTTTCAATCATAGACAAGATGAATCCCTTGACGCCATAGCCATACACATCTAGGTTGTTCATTTCTGTTTCAAACAATTTTTCCTGAACAATTCTAGGATCAGCATATGCTGAAAGCATTCTAGTGAACCGTTCTTCCGACGCCCTAAAATAAGGTTCATTGACCCAGAGCGTATCATCGGCATCAAAAGCAATATGAGTGATTTTTTCCATCGTGAGACAAGATATAAAAGGTGGTATCTTATTCCTAGAAAAGGACTTAATTCTGTTCTAGGAAAATTATTACTCCCATAAGAAACGGTGGTTTAAAAGATATTGAATAATAATGCTTACTTCTCCATACTTAATTCAAACCATCTTTCAATTCTTTATACTCTGGTAAATAGCTGTCTAATAATTACGTGAATTTACAAAACCAGAAAAATATCATTGAAAAATTAATTACGCATGCATCTTTTAGAGAGTTCTGCAGTCTTAGGGGTGATAAACTTATTATTCATATCGGAAATATCCGATCAATCATAAATAAAAACATGCTTAACAAATTTAAATCAATCGTTATTGCAATTTCTTTAATTGCCTCAGGGTCACATATGTATGCCCAGAGTTCGTGTTGCACTTCAAGCAATAAATTAGAAGCAAATTGCGAAACAAATCAAAATCAGTCTACCGCTCAAAATGCCTGCTGCGCCAAAACGACAGAAGAAACTACATCTGGATGTACACCTTCTAGTTGCAGAGGCGCTCAAACCAAATTTGGCGAAGCAAAAGTCATTACAGACTTGAGAACAAAGTTGGTGGCTTTAAAATCGAAAATGGAAACTTATAAACCTCATAAATTTTCCAATAATGCAATTACTATGCATGGAATTGTAGGAGAATCTGATGAGGAAAGTTTAGATATTATTTACAAACATCTGATGAATATGGAATCCGAGATATATCCTAGCAAAAAGCAAAAGCTGCCAAAAAAACTGCAACCTAAAAGCAAAGCCGACAGAGTAAAACTATTGGATCAGAGAATAACAGAAGCTAGCAAGTTACTTTAAGGTTCTCAATTACATGAAAAGACAAGTAACAAGTACCTTGATGCTTCTGGTGTTTTTAGTTCTGTGTACATCAGGTGTAATTTCTTTTTTCTCAGAATACACAAGAAAAATTGCCACAGTCCACACTTTGTTTGGTATTATATTTATAATAATTGCATTGGTGCATATTTTAAATAATGTCAGAGCCATTAAAAAGTATTCCTCTAGCTGGATATTCTTGATATCAATGGTGCTGATGGGAACAATAGGATTAGCGGTTATAGCAGAAGCAAGTGTAGTTTCAGATTTTATGGATTTCGGAGCTAGACAGAAAGCAATAAATGGTTCACTTCTTTCAACTAATAAGAAATCAGAAATTCTAATGTCTCTGACGGATGAAGTACAATTGAGTCTAGAGTTAAAAGCAGCACAACATTTTTGGCATCCTCAGATTGCCGTATGGACTGAAGACACTTTGGGGAATTATATTGAGACCTTATTTATTACTAAAGCTACAGCAAAAGGAATTTTCGCAGGAGGTCGCACTAAGGATAATTATAAAACACTGGATACGAGTACACAAGACAGTGATAAAGGTTTTAGACGGGTCAATGCACTACCTGTATGGTCTCACAAAAGAGGAGTCATATATGAAGATGGGATGCCGATGCCTACTATCGACTCTCCTATGCCTGATGGTATTACAGGAGCAACGCCACTAGGAAACTTTATATTGAAATCATCGGTTGATTATCAGGATGATTTTATTCTTAAAATGGAGATAAATGTTGCTTTTGATGATAATGAGTATTATTCAGAATATGATTTTGCGGAGGATGAAATATTTCACAATGGAACCGGTCAGCTAGGACAACCCTCTTTAATATATGATTCGTATGTTGACATTGAGGTTGAAAAAGGCTACATTATTATGAAGTTGAAAGGGCATGGGCATCATTCAGGTCGCGATGGCATTATCTATCCAGATTTTTCAAAACTTACATCAGCTCTTGACATAGTAGAATATGTTATTGTTGGTTACAAAAAAAGAACTTAATCATGAAAACCTGTGTGACAGAAAACTTATATAATCTTCATCGTGAGAGATTATTAAATCTTATTCAATCGAAGGTTGAAGATGTTCAGAAAGCAGAAGATCTGCTACATGACTCGTTTATTAAATTACAAACATGTTGTGAGTCAGGTTGTGAATGTGAAAGACCAAAATCATATCTCTTTAGATTGGTATTAAATACGGTTTTCGATTATTTTAAGAAAAGAAAAAAACATCGTTCTACTAATCTCCTATTCTCAACGATGGTTCAAGATTCTGCGCCAACAAATCATCAAGATAATTGTGATCTTATACTTTGTGTAAATTCTTTTTTAAATGAAACAACCTTAGATAATAGAATTGCTTATGAACAAGTAGATCTGTTACAACAATCGCAAGTAGATGTCGCTAAAGCCTTGAACATACCTCTTCCTACACTTAAGTCTAGAGTCCAACGAACAAGAAAATTTTTAAAAGGTCGCATTGAAGATTGCTGCCAAAGCAATCATGCAAGATGTATTTAAAATGAAGCAGAAAAAAACATTTAAGAACAAGGCCTTGTGGTCTTCAAACATCACTTCAGTCCTAGGTTCTGTGGCAGCAATTTGTTGTGCAGGATCTGGAACTGTTGGTTGTGCGATAGCCTGTTCATCGACATGTAGCACTTTTGGTTTATCAATTTTCGGTTTATCAGCAACTGGTTTTGCCCATTGGATTCAAGAATATTGGGTCATATTTTTTATTGTAAGCATACTATTTTTTGCAGAAGCGGGATATAGAATTTTTTATATCAACAAAACAAAAGGTATTAACAGATCTAAGTTCCTATTCTATGCAAGTTTATCATTGTCATTAATTCTGTTTTCTAAGCTGGCATTCTTTTCATGTTAGATTATTACATTTCTATTTTATGGTATTTTGATTGACCGGTATACTTTTTTTTCATTTGGTAAAAGCTAAATTGCTACCGTACATCTGTGAAGTAATTCAACAAAAACATCGTTGTCAAGTATACCCACAGTGTACTGAATAAAACATGAACTACGGTTTCAAAAACCTTCCCCTTCCATAACTCGCTGGAGTAACCAAAAAACTGAATAACCATTCTGATGAACCAGAATATTCCAATCCCCAATGAAACTTGCTTCCCTAATTGTGTATGGATGAGATCTTCTGTTGAACACAAACACAGTATACCCATCAGCAAGACTACCAGTGCTATGAAGAAGGTATGAATATTCATCATCTGCCTATTGATCAAGCTTATGTTTTTCAGGTCTTCATTCCAGTTAAAATAAGAAGGAAATATGAGGTGAACCATAGATAACCCTATCAACAGGATACCTATAATTCGAAAATGAATAAAGATTGCTTCTGGTGTCATCATTTTCTCCATTCAAATATGGACATAAAAGGGGTAAACTTTTTTTCTCTATGAGAAGTAAATCCTGCTGACTTAAAGGCTTTGCTCCACACCTTCTTAGAAAAGAAGTGATTAAAGCCTATTGTAAAGGCGACGAAATTAGGAAAATCCCTAAGATGTTCAACCATAATGACTTTTCCATCTGGTTTGCATATCCTGAAACACTCCTCAAGGAAGGTTACTTTTTCAGAGAATTCTCTTATTTCATGAGCAGAGGATAGTAAGAATACAATGTCTGTAGAATTATCATCTGTGGGTATTGCGTCTGTCTTTATCTCAATTGTATCCGGATACAAGAGACTAACTTTTCTTGCTCTTACAATGGCCTGTTCTGTATGTAACTCTTTATCGTAAAAGTCATATACTTCTAATTCTGCGTTTTTCAATTTGTCTTTTAAGATAAAGCTTGTTTCGTCAAAGCCAGCATTTATATTCACAATGGACATGGAGGCCGATTTATTCTCAACAAATTCATCCATCCACTGTAAATTGTAGTAACCAGAAAAGTCATATACATATGCAGAGACGATAAGCGGCATTAATAAACCATAGGCAAAACCACCAATAAGTAGTATTGAAAAAATTGCAGGAAGCTTGAGGAAATAAGCTGTTGCCAGAAGAAGCAATAAAGCAATTATTCCATAATAGTAGAAGTGCCGGTTAAAATCTAGTATATTCAGAACTCCTTGAAATGGCCGTCTTTCTAACTCCATATGTCTTTCTTTCCTTTTTTCCAGTAATAGGGAACATCATTTATTTCAAAGGCATTGGCCAGTACAATGCCGTCCAGATTTAGTTTTTCTAGAAACTCCAATCTATAACCTGAAACATGGATGGCTGTAGGTTTCCAGTTGGATCTAACCCCTTCTATT
>CALIQO010000280.1 GCA_938044055.1 uncultured Saprospiraceae bacterium | reverse complement strand
TTAAAATGTACATGAAGACTGGAGAAGTTATCCTTGTTAACGGAGATGCTATACCTGTTGCAAGAAGAAGAAAGAGTGATTTTCTTGAAAGCATCAAGAAAAATTAACATTTCTCATGACCGTTAGATAATCGATTTATACCGGTTGGCATATTTCTATAAATATCTAAAATGTTCCGCATAACTTGCATTTATAATTGAGTATTGCCATAAGGAGTACTTTATCGAAGATGCTTTTTCGGAAGTGTAGCTGAGAGTTGTGTGTATGAAACCAGCTCTTTTTTTATTTTCAGTAATAACAGTCGGATTACCTATTTCAGAGGTTAAAGCAATTTTAACTAAACCGAGTCGGTGCCCAAAAATCAATCATGCGGTTAATCTAACGAGTGCACAGGTGATTTTGCATTATATATAATGACCAAGTATTAAGATTTCGAAAATTCAGTATATTTAGTGATCGAGAATTACACAAAATCAAGATCATGTATAAAATTAGATACTTCCTCTTAGTTAGCTTTATCCTCCATTCCTACTTTGCTATGAGCCAACTGGCGAACCCTCAAGATAAATTTGTTGGGAACATTATCAGGGATGAAATCCCTGATAATTATGATACATACTGGAATCAGATCACTCCTGAAAATTCTGGTAAATGGGGATCAATTGAAAGTACTCGCGACGTAATGAATTGGACTCAATTAGATCTTGCCTATAACTACGCCCAGAGTAAGGGTTTTTCTTTTAAACAGCATGCCATGGTCTGGGGACTTCAAGAACCTGAATGGATAAGCTCATTAACTCCATCAGAACAGATCGCAGAAATCGAAGAGTTTTACCAAGAATATGCTGCTAGATATCCCAATACTGATATGATTGATGTGGTTAATGAACCTTTACATGAAATTCCATCATTTGCGGATGCGATCGGAGGAGACGGTGCTACAGGCTGGGATTGGGTTATATGGTCATTTGAAAAAGCAAGACAGTATATGCCTAATGCAGTCCTTATTCTCAATGATTATGGAATATTGGGAAATCGAAGGAATACCACTAAATACATAGAGATTATTAATTTACTTAAAGATCGAGGTTTGATCGATGCTATAGGATGTCAGGCACATGGGCTTGAATATGGGAGAGATGGAAACATAAGTAGCTCTCTTGACAAGCTGGCTGCTACTGGCCTTCCTATCTACATTTCAGAACTTGACCTTGATTTTGAAAATGACAATGATCAGCTGGTAAGAATGCAATCCTTGTTTCCATTGCTGTACGAGCACCCAGGAGTATATGGTTTAACATTCTGGGGATATGAAGTAGGGAAACACTGGAAGCCCGATGCATATATGCTGGGTTCTACCTCCACATTTGGAAATTGGAATGTTAGTAATACTTTTCAAGACTACACAACAACCGGATCAGGTGATATACAAGTGACATTTATTAATGATGCTGCTGATAACGACCTTATTGTGGATTATACCATAATTGATGGTATTACTTATCAAGCAGAAAATATGGTTATAAATACTGGTGTATTCCAGGATGGTTCTTGCGGAGGAACACTGAGTGAAGAACTTAACTGCAACGGTTACATTCAGTTTCCCAATGCTTCTAGTTCAATTACAGTAAGGGCTCGAGGCATAAGCGGTAATGAAATCATGGAAGTCAGTGTATCAGACCCTACAGATGAAAGGCCCGCATTGACATGGTTGAGAACAGACTATTTTGATGGGGGAGGATCTATGACTTCGCCCTCTGTAGAAATCACAAGTCCTAGCAATGGGTCTAGTTTTTTAGAAGGGACATCAATTGAAATTGTGGCTGATGCGACTGATTCCGATGGAACAATTGATCAAGTAGAATTTTTTAATGGCTCTACATCTATTGGAGTTATAACAACAAGTCCATACACCATTAATTGGTCTGTTGTACTTGGAGGAAACTTAATAACCGCAGTAGCTACAGATAACGACAATCAATCTACAACATCTGCTGTTGTTTTGATAACTGGTACGAGTGATGTCGGAGGAAATGGCTACACATATGTGGAGTCTATAAATACAGGTGTTATAGGTATAGGACAGGGAAGAAAGAAAGCTACTGCCTCCGTAAAAATTATAGATGACCTGGGAAATTCTGTTTCATCAGCAACGGTGTCTGGTACATTCTCAGGTACATTTAATGAATCGGTTTCTGGATTGACAGGTTCAGATGGAACAGTAAGTTTTGAGAGTACCGGATCTAAGAAAGGATCCGTAATCGTTGACTTCTGCGTGGATAATGTGGTAAGCGCACCGACTTATGATGGCAATCAGAATATTGTTACTTGCGATGGTGATAGTGGAAGTTCACGGTTGGTTAGCAGGAATCAAGAATCTAAACTGACCATAGATATCCCTAATCACAATAGAAAAATTTTAATCACTATGGAAATCCATACGTATGCCACTACAGGATTATTATATAATATTTCTGGACAATTAATTTCTCAGTTTAGAATAACAGACAATATAGGCGAGCTGAACATCAACAAAACAATCCCAGGTGTTTATATTTTAAAAATCCATACTGACCGAGGGGCAGAGGTCTATAAAATATTCTTATAAAAGGGGATTCTATTTAATCGTGTAATAAAAGCAAACTAATAGGGGAAGGCAGTTTTCTGTAGTTAAGTATAACAAGAATGCTACTTAACATAATATTAATTATAGGAAAGAAATATACTGATTATCAGCTTATTAAGCTTCTGTAGCTGAAGCTGTACTTCTGCTGAACAAAAATAAAAGATCATCAAGTCTCTGTCTCAGGTTCTTTCTATGAACGATAAAATCTAAGAAGCCATGATCAAGTAGAAATTCTGAAGTCTGAAAGCCTTCAGGTAGATCCTGCTTTATGGTTTCCTTGATAACCCTCGGTCCTGCAAAACCAATCAGCGCTTCCGGCTCAGAGAAATTTAAATCTCCCAACATCGCAAATGAAGCTGTTACTCCACCAGTTGTAGGATCAGTCATAAAAGAAAAATATGGAATTCCAGCCTTAGACAATTGACTGAGCTTAGCCGATGTTTTAGCCATCTGCATCAAGGAAAATGCAGATTCCATCATTCTAGCACCACCAGATTTAGAAATAATCATGAGCGGCACCTTCTGGTTGATGCAGTGATCGATACTCATTGCAATTTTTTCTCCTACAACAGAGCCCATAGAACCACCTATAAATTTAAAATCCATAGCTGCTACAACCAGCGGCTTTCGATTTACTTTCCCTTCACCCACGGTAATTGCATCTCCAAGGTCCGTTTTACTCCAAGCTACATCTAATCGTTCTGCATAGCTTTTAAGGTCGTTAAAAGCTAAGAAATCTTTAGACCTTAAGTCTTCGAACAATAAATTGAATTTCCCATCAAAAATGATTTCGAAATAGTCGTGGCTGCCTATTCTCTCGTGATATTCGCATTTAGGGCATACGAAACTATTTTCTTTCAACTCCTTAAAAGTAGTCATCTCATTGCAACGCTTACACTTATTCCACAAGCCATCTGGAGCTTCTTTCTTAAACTTAGTTGCCGTCTGGATTCCATCCTTAAGTCTCGTAAACCAGGTCATATCAATTGGGTTAAATGAATTCTAGAATAAAAATAATAGAAATCATGGGACATGGCAAAAATAGCAATATCCATCATATTAGGCTATGAATTACCGTGTTTTATACCTCAATACCTAAATTCTTTAGCTGTATTGACCATTGTTTTTACTCCATCTAAAGGCGTGTCTGGATACACACCATGACCTAAGTTCATAATGTGATTTCTTCCCATTTTACCGATGATTTCCCGAGTTTTTGCCTGAATGGAGGCATGAGAGCCATA
>CALIQO010000279.1 GCA_938044055.1 uncultured Saprospiraceae bacterium | reverse complement strand
TCTTATATTGAATGGCAATTTTTTCTTGGTAAGTAGATTCCCACACAATCCTATTTGTTTCCCCTGCAACTAGAATATCATTTCTTACTGGGTATCCCCATGTGAAATCATCTTTCATCTTGTAAGCATAGCTGACTGCATAGGGAACGGTAACATTTGCGTTAAGCGACCTTACCTGTATATTATAAGTTCCAGAACCTGGATTCTCTAGATATACCTGTTCTACAGTATTCTTATTGTCTACACCAGATATGACTGTTCGCAACAAGGTTCCATTATCATTGCTATAAGTTACTTGTAGAGGTAAAAACTCATTATTCTCAAACGTCATAAATAGATCTAAATCTTCATTCAACACTGTCGAAGATCCTTCTTCTCCAGGAGTATCCAACCAGCACAACGTTACTTTAAGTTCTTCTACCCCATCAGGTACAACCACATTGAAGATGGTGTCAGAATCAGGTTCGATATTACCAGATGTGTATTGTCCATCATCGACAAGACTCAAGGTGTTAAATAGAGATACATTACCATATCCATAGAGATGGTCTGGACCTATATCCCCTAGATCTTCAGCGCCTGTAATAAGGACAGATTTAATCAGAGGTTGAGTAGCTTGCTCTCCTCTTTCTAGAAGGGCTTGTCTTATAAGTAAGGCGGACCCAGAAACAAGTGCAGCTGCATTACTAGATCCTTCTTCTCCGAATGCTACTAAGTCGGGCTTGATGCGACCATCATATGCAGGACCTCTTGAACTTAATGGCAGAACAATTTTATTGTTGTCTATGGCGCCTACAACTATAACATTTTTAGCTTGCTTGAAATTACCAGTCAAGTTAGAAGCGCCCTCTATGCCTTCGTATAAACCTTCCGGAGAAATGGCTTGGCCTTGGTTGCCTGAAGAAAATATAGGAAAAAATTCTGGTCTCAGGAAAGTTGCATCATCATATGCTACTGCTTCTAAGCCGTAATAATTTTCAATATCAATGCCATAAGAATTATTCTGGATGTGAAGTGGATACCCGTCTATAGGCATATCCTCATCTGGGAACAGGTTTCTGAAACTTGTCGTCGGCAAGAGTGCGAGCGGGGCTAATCCGAGAGAAGTTACATCTGTATTGCCATTTCCAAGCATTATGGTAGCCATATCACTTGCATGACTATCGGATTCTCCATCACTTGCAGATCCTAAAATAATTCTGTCAATAAGATCGATGTCTCCGGGTTGTGGATTTCTTTCTTTTAAGTATATATGCTCACCATCTCCCTGCAAGTGTTCATATGTGTCTCTTATTCTATTGATCTGATTTACTTGGAAATCTACAGATCCTAGAAAGCTCTCAGCTGTAACTTGAGTATCGGTTACATCAATCTGGTCTATGGATGACTTATGTGTGGTCAGAAAATTCCAGACTTCGGCATTGATCTCTGTACTAAGCATCAACAATCGATCATATTTTCCCATAATATGTGGTGCATACTTGCTTAGGAATAAATTATAAGTCGCTTGATCTGAGAAGCTAAGACGGGTCCATTGCTTCGTTGACAGCTGAGAATCAGCACCTAGTGTCACATTAAAATCACCCTCATAGGAAGCTAATCCATCCTGTGCAGTTAGGCTAATATTACCCATAATTAGAAGAAGTATAAAAATGGAGATTTTTCTCATTACTAGGAATCAACTTGTGACGTAAAAATTATTGCCCGTCTTACCTAAAGTCTGCGATATTGTTAGACAGTTTTCATTAAAGTCATAAAATTTTATATATGTGATTGTATTTACAAATAAAATTATATTTTCGCGGGCAATTGTTAACTCTTAAAATATTAATAAATGTCAAATTTAATTAAAAGCCTATTTGCATTTGCAGCATTTGGCTTTCTTTTCACTTCTTGCAGCGAGGAAATCAATTCTAACATTGAAATCTCAGAAGGAGTTATTCAGCAATTAGAAGAAATGGGTTTTAACCCTGAAGGAATCGAAAAAATCGAGGAAGGTTACTTAATCGAGAGAGACATCGTAATTACCGATGAATTTCTTCAGAATCATGGTCCTGAAACCAATGTACCTAATGTAGAGCAGTATTCAACTAATAACCTAGTGTCTACTAACGGAAGTAGGAACATAACTATGTATGCTGATGAAGGAAGGAGAGGATATAGTCCTGCAATGATTGCTGGATTAGATGAAGCAATCAGAAGATTCAATGCTGAAAACCTTGAAATCACATTCTCTAGAATAACCAATAAGAGAGCTGCTGACATCGAGATGACTCGATTAAGCAAGAGAGATGAAAGAAGAGGTGTTCTAGGTTCTGCAGGCTTCCCTACAGCTGGTGGAGACCCTTATGGTGAGATCAAGATGAGCGGAATCCTTGAGTCTTCTTACGGATTAAGCACAGATGGTATTGCTACCATTATCGCTCATGAGATGGGACACTGCATAGGTTTCAGACATACGGATTACTTCGACAGAAGTATTTCATGTGGAGGAGCTACTTCTAATGAAGGTAGCGGTGGTGTAGGTGCTAACCACATTCCAGGGACGCCTACTGGTGCTTCGCTTAATGCTGCTTCATGGATGCTATCTTGTACAGATGGTTCTGATAGACCATTTAACAACGATGATCAGACAGCATTAGACTTCCTATACTAGGAAAGTCCAAGCTTAAAAAGTTTTACTGGTGAGTATCGCAAGATGCTCACCTTTTTTTATGCACAATGGTTTATAAAATCATGGAAAACACTTAAAGCTGTCTTAAAGGAAACCCTGAATTGAACTAAACTATCTCAATTTTGATAACATTATGGTAGGCAAGACGTTTACAATACAACGAATAATATGAACAATCAGATTCTGAAAACAGCATTCCAAGTATTCTTCTTACTGTTGGTTATTACCATACAAGCGCAGGATGAAGATGTAAAACGACTAGAGTATTTCAATGATCTAGCAACTGAATATTTCGACCAGGATGATGATCGTGTTCATATTATCAATTTCTGGGCAACATGGTGTGCTCCTTGTATAAAGGAATTGCCTTATATAGATGCCATTACAGAAAAGTATCCGGATGATGTAAAAGTCACTTTAGTATCCCTTGACTTCCCTCGACAAGTTCAGAAAAGACTGATTCCTTTCTTAGAAAAGAATCAACTGAAATCAGAAGTAGTACTACTTGAAGATGGAAAGGTTAATGATTGGATAGATAAAGTAGACCCTAGCTGGTCAGGAGCCATTCCGGCAACTGTAGTCTGGTATAAAGGAAAGAAACAATTTTATGAAAAAGAATTCCACTCCATAGCAGAGGTGGAAGGTATTATTGAAACCATTAAAAATAGACCATGAAAAAATTATTTTTTGCAATGACCATGTTGCTAGCTATAGGTGCTACTGCAGCTATTCCTGTAACAGATGGACCTGGATACAAGGTAGGCGATACAGCCACAGACTTTTCTCTTAAAGCAACCGATGGAAATACGGTAACACTATCAGAAGTTGAGGCCACTAATGGTTACATCGTAGTTTTTACATGTAACAGTTGTCCTTACTCTGTCATGTATGAAGACAGAATCATATCATTAGCGGCTAAAGCGGCTGAAATGGGATTTGCACTTGTTGCCATAAACCCTAACGATCCTGAGGTGAAGCCTGAAGATAGCTTTGACGCGATGATGGTAAGATCTAAGGAAAAGGCATTTAACTTTCCATACCTATTCGATGAAGGACAGAAAGTATATCCAGCTTATGGAGCTACTAAAACCCCTCATGTATACGTTATGGATAAGGAAATGACTGTTCAGTATATCGGAGCGATCGATGACAACGCCAGAGATGCTGCCGCTGTACAAGCACAATATGTGGTAGGAGCTATGAAAGCAATTTCTAAAGGCAGTAAACCTGAGCCTGCAATGACTAAAGCTATAGGATGTAGCATTAAGACAAAGGCGTAAACACTACCCTATTAAAAAAACCAGAAAAGCGATTCGAAGCATATTCGAGTCGCTTTTTTAGTTATATAGCTTAATTGTTAATTCTCGGTTCATACCGACAAGATAGATTCTGCTCGGGCTTCCTTCCATTTTAATAAACCTCTTCCCTTCCGCATATTAAAGGATGTAAAATGCTACCTTTATCCCTATGAAATATTTATACCTAGTTCCCATATTCCTATTATTACTTATATCAGCCTGTAAGAACGATCCTGCATCTGCTTACGAGGAATTAGACTTACTCTCTTATGGTATGGCTATTTCTGTAAAAGCCCCTCCTGGCGCTGAAGTCGGCAAGGATGATCTAGGTTTCGTGCAGGGTATATGGGTGAAATCGGATACATCGTACTATATCCAGATCTACGGAAGTACAGCAACCATTACCGATATTGAAAAACTGAAGCAAGAAAGAATGGCTGAGGTAAAGGCAGGTAGGTATTTTTCCAAAATCTTAGAGGAGGAAGCTGATGGATTTATCTTTGAAAAAGACATCGACGGCGCGATTCGCTATGATTTCAGAAGGGTAAAAGTAGTGGGAGATAAAGAATTCACCTTCCAAAAAGGGCTCACTGGCAACTTCTCAGAAGGTGAAGTCAGAGGAATGTATGCAGCTGTTAAGTAACAGCTATATACAATCTACGCGTTTTCCATCATCTGGTGCCCGTAGAGCGCCAAAATCATGATGGTGATTGTTAAAATGATCATGGGTAGAAAATTTAATTAAAGGTATAGGGTTAAATTGAATATGTCAAGCACTTGTCATCTACAGTTACTAACATAGTCTTGATAAGTCCAATATCCGTGCCCAAAAGTCCAGAAAACATAGGGGAAAACTCGGAATTTTATTTTCTAGGGTTTACCCTTAAAACCTCCATTCCTCCACCCATTTTTCTTAGTAGGATTTTATTCTACATTAGATCGATCCTCGATCAAACTTATTATCTTCACAGCTGTTATATGTATACATTTAAGTAGGTGGACTTGACTTCTCTTATACTATAAGGAGCATCCACTTTCAATAACTTTATTTTAAATTAAATCACGATTATGGCTTTTACACTACCAGAACTAGGATTCGCTTATGATGCCCTAGAACCACACTTCGATGCAAGGACCATGGAGATCCACCATACCAAGCATCACAATGGATATACCAATAAATTGAATGCTGCTATAGAAGGAACAGACTTAGCAGAAAAGTCAATAGACGATATTTTAAAAAACCTAGACATGACCAATACTGCCGTAAGAAACAATGGCGGTGGATTTTTCAATCATTCACTATTCTGGGAAACCCTACACCCAGAAGATAGAGGTAGACTTTCTGGAGCTTTACTCGATGCTGTAAATGCAGCATTCGGTTCTAAGGAAGGAATGGTAGAGCAATTCTCTAAGGCTGCTGCTACTAGATTCGGATCAGGGTGGGCATGGCTATGCGTGCACGAT
>CALIQO010000278.1 GCA_938044055.1 uncultured Saprospiraceae bacterium | reverse complement strand
ATGTAACCTTGCGATTTATTTCAGGCACGATTGCTAATCCGACCAGTGAATGTTCAACTAAAGTCAAGTTCCAATTAAATGAAAATAATATGCCTTGTACATGTGTCGGCAACACGAACCCTCTCGATGTGGATAAAGATTTCATCTGTGATAGTGTAGACAATTGTCCCACTGTTTTTAATCCAAGTCAAGCCGATTTAAATGATGACGGTCAAGGCGATGCATGTGACAATACACATAACAATAATGTTGTAGTAGACGTAAGTCCTAAAGCAGGAACATTGATCCTTGTAGGTTCTAGCGGCGAAAAATGGAAAGTCTATGTGGATAATCAAGGAAGATTAAGGACAGAAAAGTATAATTTCTAGTATAGCCTAAGGGCGCTTTACGCGGTCAATGAATGAGAGATATTGTCTCTCTCATTTTGTAATAACTCAGCTTTTGGTACAATAATATTGATATGACTACCTCCTTGATTAACTGTCTCAACATGAGCTTCAAGTTTATCTGCAAATGATTTAACCAACTGTACCCCCAAGGTTTCTGAGGAATTCATGAAATCTTTATTCCTTAATCCTACCCCGTTATCAATCACTGAAAATACAATGGAATTTTCTTTTTCCTTAATCTTAACATGCACTTCTCCACTATCTCTACCTATAAATGCATGCTTCAGCGCATTGGAAATCAATTCATTCATAATGAGACCTAGAGGGACCATCACATCTACATCGAGTTCTAAGTCATCAATCTCAGTATAAAAAGAAATATTACTCTCATCTGTATTATAGGTATGGAATAAATTCTGGCCTAAATCTGTGAAATAATCTAGAACACCGATGCTCTTAAGGTCTTCATTGCTATATAGATTCTTATGCAAAAGAGACATAGATTGTACCCTTGCTCTACCTATTTTCAGCGCATCTAGTGCCTGATCGTCTTCTATATATCTTGATTGAAGTCCGAGAAGTGAAGAAACTACTTGTAAGTTGTTTTTTACACGATGGTGAATCTCCTTAAGTAAAATGGCTTTATCGTTGAGCGCTTTAGATAAGTCAGTGTTGATATCGGCAAGCTGTACTTTTTGCTTTTTATTACTTAAGTATAATCTGTATATCGCTGTTGCAAATATGCCTAACCCCAACAATCCACATATGGTTAACCATAACAATCGATTTCTCCTCTTCACGGCAAGATTAGCCAGTTCATTCTGATAATTCAATTTTTCGATTTCCTGATCAGAAAGGGCTTTATTATACTTACCCTCCATCTCATAAACTATGGCATCCTGACCTGTTCTATACAACGAGTCCCTTCTGAGGTAATAATTATCAGATAAGGAAAGGGCTTCCTTATACATCCCTAGCGCTCTGAACACTTTTATTTTTCTCTTATCTATGCTGTTTCTCATGTAAGGAATCTCTGTTTCCTGATAAAGTGCCTCATACTCAGCAAGATGATACTTTGCCTTACTATAATCCTTGGTAGTAAGATGATAATCTATCAATACCCTTAAGAGGGCTGATTTCTGTCCGTAATCGGTCAAGGAAGATGGATCTACTTCTGACAAATAGTAGCCTGCTTTTTCTATATTCCTTCGATCAAGTTCTAAACAGGATAGTGCAATCAGCGGAGCATATAGGTAACCTATTCCGCCATTGTTTTTTAGGTATTCTAAAACTTCTAAGAGCTGGGATTCAGCCTTTACATATTCTCCTTGATTGATCCACTCGTACGCCCATGAAACTTTATAGCTATGGTAATATGCCAGGGTTGTTGTATCTATAAATTCCCCAGATTTTACATGATATTCTAGTGACTTCCTACGATTTCCTAAAAAATCAAACAGGTCATGAACCTTTAAATAGTTCTTCCCTTTATTATGAGCGAAAGTAGAATAGCTTGAGGATTTCAAGAAAACATTAATGGCTTCTGCATATCTCTTATCACTAGTATAAGCTACACCTAGATCACTACCAATTAAAGAGATCAACGAAGAGTCCAGGATTTCTTCTGCATAAGTCATTGCGTCTTCCATCATTGTAATCCCCTTACTTACATCTTGAGACTTAGAAAGTATAAATCCTTTTCTGTACAACAGTCTCGCTTTATGATATGGCTCATCCCAGCCCGCAGTTAATAATGAATCAATTATGAATAAGGCTTGATCATAATCTCTATACATAAAGTGTGTTTCGAAAATGCCGCCTAGAATAGAATATTCGTATTGCTTATTACCTAGTTTTTGTGCCAGTTCTGCTAGATCGTAACTCCTTGTCAAGAATTGAGAATAGTCATCTTCCTTTAGCAAAGTTAAAGATTGTGCTTGTAGGTTCTCTAGGTATTCTGCACAAGCATCTGTATCCTTGCACAGCTCCTTTATCTCGTCATAAGAAAGATTTTCTTGCCCGACTATCGACGAGGTAGTTATAAAATATAAACAAAGGAAAAATACTATAAGTCGGACTTTAACCATCATGCAATCCTATCTATTTACGACAAGATAGAATGAGATACGATGAAATCATAATCTGAGTGACTCATTAGAGATAAAGAAAAACGATATAAAAACTTTATAGCGTTGTATTTTATGGCACTTTATATATTTCAGTCTCCGGATGATAGGTAAACCACCCATACCATTCCTTCACAAAAAACGGAAAAGCTTCTAGCTGAGCACCTTCTAGTTCTCCACTTATACATTCTCCGAATACATTCCATATACTTCCCGTTTCTAAATCGATAATATTACCCACATCATTCACTTGAAACTTTAAATTTGTATCACTCCATATAGGTTTATATGCACCACAGAAACTGGTGCCAGGTTCGCTCAATACAAGTGCATCGCTTCCATCTGGTAATTTGTCCTCAAGGACTGATCCTACTTTTTCTAAATCTTCAATATTATATGCCTTCCATGATCCTTGAGAACCGACGCCTAAGACAAGATTATGTTTAGGAATATCATCTGGGATGTCTTGTATGATGGAATTAGCAAAAATATCTTCAACTACATCGTACCCAGGAGCATGTTTAGAACCATGACCTTCTCTCATTTTCTGCTCACCCCACAGCACATAAGTGTCAGGATTTTCTTCAAGCCACTCATGCCAGTATAATTGATAACTAGGCAGAACATCTAGAAGTCTCCCTCTCAACGATCCATGGAAGGACCTTCCCTCAAATGGCAACCAATAAGATCCTGTCTGGTGGTCTTTCATAAACCAAGAAGCTTTATAGATTCCTTCTCGGATAAACGTCAAAGTATCACTTCCGATGACCCTACTTAAAACATTCCCTCCACTACACATCTCGCATAGTGTTGCTACTACTGGCACATCTTCTATGGAAATAATTGCGATGTGGTGATTTTTAAGGATCCACCATGGAATCGCATAGGGTACATCATTGACTTTTATTCCGATGACAAAATCATCTGGCTTCATGTGGTCGTAAGTATCTCTCCAATCTGGTTCAGTCAAAGGTTGGTGATATTCCGGTTTTACCGGAGTCTCATCTACATACAATCCTACGATAGAGTCATGAGGAACATGAACTGATTTTTCGTGGTTGTGATTGTGATTACTATGATCTGTGCTATTTTGTTGCCAATTACCATCGCAACTTGCCAATATAATGACCGCCAAAATTGGCAATAATATATTATGTGATTTCATTCTTTTTTCTTGTCAGGGCTATAATTTATATATTTCTGTTTCTGGGTGATAGGCATACCATCCATACCATTCTTTAACAAAGAAAGGATAAGCATCTAACTGGACTCCTTCTAGTTCTCCACTTATACAAGTTCCGAATACATCCCATACGCTTTCTGTCCCTAAATCGACAATATTGCCGACATCATTTACATGAAATTTTAATTCTTTATCGTTCCATGTAGGTATATATGCTCCACAGAAACTGGTGCCAGGTTCACTAAGTATAACCAATTTACTGTTATCTGGAAGGGTATCTTCTAGCACCGGGCCTATTTTTTCAAGTACTTCAATGTCATAAGCTTTCCAGGTTTCATTAGATGTAACCCCGAGCACAAGATTAAACTTAGGAATATCTTCTGGAGCTATAACATCAAAGGTTTCTTCAAAAATTTCTTCAACATAATCGAGACCAGGTGTGTGCTCTGAACCATGGCCTTTTCTTACTTCCTGCTCATCCCACATAACTCGAGAGTCAGGATTACTAGCTAGCCACTCATTCCAGTACATCTGGTAACTAGGTAAGATTTCTAGATGTGCCCCCTTATAACTGCCATGGAAAGCCTTTCCCTCGAATGGAAGCCAGTAAGAACCAGTCTTATTATCTTTCATAAACCAAGAGCTCTTATACAATCCTAGATGTTCAAAAGTTAATGTATCATCCTTTAGCAACCTACTATAAACATTGCCACCGCTGCACATCTCACATAGAGTTGTAACAATAGGGACTCCTTCTACAGTAAGATTAGCTATATGATTATTCTTCATTATCCACCAAGGAAATGCATATGGAATATCATTGATTCTTACTCCTATAACAAAATCATCATCTTTCATATGATCGTAGGTTGTTCTCCAGTCTGCTTTATATAGCGAATGAAGAAAATCTGGCATTGCTGCTGCTTCATAAATGAATAATCCTTCTATGGAATCATGGGGTTCATGATGCATTTTATCATGATTGTGATTATGCCCATGATCATGTCCATGATGATCGGATTTATTCTGAACCCAATTTCCATCGCACCCAGAAATTAAGATTACACCTATAAAGAGTATTAAAATTGTCAATCTCATAAGGAACTTTCAATAACATGAGGAATAGGAACTTCTTGATAAACTTCTTTTTCTTCCAATCCTAATTTTTTCAATAAATCTGGAAATTCTCTTCCTCGTTGAGTAAGCATCAATTGCGCCAGGGAAAGGTAATTTTCATTGTTGCTCTGATTCTTAGCACTGCGCGTAATTTTATCAATTAATCCTTCTGGAATCATTTCATCCGGGAAAGCCAGCAATCTAAATAGGTCTAGCCTTACGTTAAGCTGGTCTTCATAAGTACGCTTATAGAATCCTTCCCGCTTAGGATTTTTTAATGCATTTTCAATAGCCCAGGCCACAAGTGACCCTGCATACATAGCTATGGTTATTCCCTCTGAGTTGATAGGGTCAAAAAATGCTGCCGCATCACCTGCCAGAAAAGTATGCTCATGCACCATCTTAGTAGGCGTGTATGCATAATCTTTAATGGTTCTAACATTGCCTACAAGAGAAGAATTTTTCAATAGATCCTTAGTAAATGGAATATTGTGGATGGCTGTTAAAAATCTTTCGTTGAGTGTCTCTCCTCCAGCCTTATATTCTGGTAATTTATTTCTAGGGACAATGAGTCCTACGCTTACCTTTTCTTTCTGCACTATCTGCCATGCCCATCCCCAGTCACCTGTACTTGAAACAAGCGTCATAGGAGGATCATCATGGCGGTGACTGAAATCTGTAATTTCACCTTTAGCGTTTAAGTATTCTGATTTATCAAGGTAACCCCAGAAAGCCTGGAATCTAAAATCACTATCATATTCTATTAAATCATATTGTCTAGAGACAACTGCTGCTTGTCCACTTGCATCTACAACATATCGACAGGCAACTGAACGTTTCTCTCGATTTTCATCTTGCCAGTCAACTATACATCCTTCTTCCGTATGTGCTACACCTTTTACTTGGGCTTTTTCTATAACCTCCGTTCCATGTCCTTTACTTGTATCCAGTAATATATTATCGAATGTATCACGCTCTACATGAAGCGCTGGTCTTGTAAACCCGAAGTTTTTAAAAGAAACAGTTCTCATGACATCATCCCATAAGACGAATCCTCCAGCCTTCTTAACAAAGCCTTCTTTTTCTATAGCTTCCGTAGCGCCTATCTGATCTGTATATTTCCAGAAATGAGGGATAAGGCTCTCACCTACCTTATACCTCGGAAACTTCTCTTTTTCTAGAAGAAGGACATCTATTCCAGCCTTACTTAATAGAGAAGACGCAACCGACCCAGCAGGGCCGCCACCAATTACAACAACATCGTATTTATTCTTCTTCATGTGCTTGTTTTTGAACTTACCTCTATTCTAACATAAATGTAAGAGGTAGGTTTTTATTTTATGGCAGCTTATTCGTTTTTTATTCCTATCCACCTAGCAACTATTGACTTTTGGATTTCTGAAGTACCAGAATAGATAGTAGAAGAGATGGCATCTTTCAGAGCAAGACCTACAGGATGGTCATCAACATACCCTTTTCCTCCATAGATCTGAAGTAAGTCCATCATCCCTTTCTTGTAAGTTTCTGTAGCTTTCAAGTTTATCATGGAAGCCCATAAATCTGCTTTTGATCTAGAACCTGCGTATCTACATGCTGGTTCGAGCATTGATTTTACAGCTTCAATTTCTACCTTCAGTTCTGCTAATTTATGAGATATGGCTTGATAATTTCCTATGCTTTTTCCATACACTTTTCTTTCATTTGCGTAAGCGATAGTATTATCAAGATGTTTCTCTAAACATCCTATATGCAGCGCAGATAATCCGATTCTTTCCCAGATCATCGAATCGCGGAAGATCATAGTACCTCCTCCTACTTCTCCTATAATATGACTTTCTGGTACAAAGCAATCATGAAAAGAAATTTCTCCCATCGTAACAGTCCTTAACCCAAGCTTAGAAATAGGATCACTTTTCTTTACACCTTCATTATCAGCCTCCACAAGGAATGCTGTAATTCCGCCTTGCGCTTTTTTATTCTTATCCGTTGTGGCATATACCAGTATAAGGTCTGCCACAGGTCCATTGGTTATATACGTTTTTGCTCCAGAAATCAGACAACCATCCTCCGTAAGCTCTGCTGAAGTAGTCATTTCATAAGCATTAGAACCCTCTTTTATTTCTGTAATAGCATTGGCAATAATAATGCTTCCATTACATGCTCGCTCGAGATACTTGTCTTTTAGTTCTTCGCTGCCATATCGAACAAGTGGACGAACACAAGAAAGAAGGTGTGCCCCTATACCGAAAGACAATCCAGCATCTTGAGCACCATATCCTATCCCCCTTAGCGCACTGCATAACTGAAATAAATCATACCCTTTACCTCCCATGCTCAATGGTGCAAGTAATCCTGGAACTAAATCTTTGCCTGCTTCTTCCCAAGCATCCCTGCTGAATTCTTCTGTCTTTTCTCT
>CALIQO010000277.1 GCA_938044055.1 uncultured Saprospiraceae bacterium | reverse complement strand
TATAGGAGCGAATGTGTTCATGACCTGTTCCGGTATATCGGATCGGTTTACATATTCTGAGGCAATGAGGTTTTTTGTGAAGGTTTTAGTTTCGTGACCTTCGCTTGTAAAAGTAAGGTACATTATACCTTCATAGACATTAACTTCATAGCTAAACTCTTCTCCCAATCTAAGACCATCAGTAGGTTCAGCAGGGTAGTCCTCCTTGCTTTTACCAGTCACTGTCATATCATATCCCCAGACGGGATAAGAATAGTCCCATCTTTTAGAATTGCTCCCTTCAGTATTGATTTCATAATTCCAGAAGACTGATCCTTTTTCCTGGCCAGGAAATTTCTTATAAAAGATCTTTAATGGTTCATTCTCATGTCCTGACCCGCTGTGAATCTGTCCTACTACTGTAGAGTATGAAGCAGCGACTCTAGCATCTCCAGATGTAGAGACTTGCATGACCTTACAAGTTCCTGTAAGCTTGCCCCCTTGCATAGGTGTCCATTCTCTCTTTTCATGCAATTCTGTTCTGGTGTTACTTGAGTTCTTAGAAGTAACTCCAGAGTTAGGCGTCTTATATACAACCCATCTTCTTGTACCATCTATGACAGTATAGAAGAAATCCTTGTTTTCATATGCTGTAATGTCGTCATACTGAGCTCCATCACCCAGCATGATTTTGAATTTGTCCATGAACGGAATAACCTCTTGAGGGTAAACGACCTTATTACTTAAGCCATCGTTAGCGGCGAAGTATCCAGCATTAGATATAGCACCATCTCCTGTAGAGATACTTGCTGACTTGAACATTACTTCTGCGTAATTTCCATCGGCATATTGTTTCTGGACATCGCCACCATGGGTTTCTGCACCTGAACACCATACTCGATTTACCGCAGGATCTTTACCATTGGTCTGATTGTATGAACCCAGTTTAAAGAATAGCCCCTCTTCTGCATAAGCACCCGGACGTTCTATTCCGTCTTGGCCGATAGGGAAGAATAGGTCTCTTACTTGCTGAGGAATATCAGAAGGTTGTGCGTACTCTGTCTCAATAAGATTCTTAGTGAATGTCTTGGTTTCGTGCCCTTCACTCGTAAATTTTAGATGCATCATACCATCTTTCACTTCTACCTCATAACTAAATGTTTCTCCTAATTCGATACCATCTTCTGGTTCAGGAGGGTAATTGTTTTCAGATGGTCCGACAACAGAAAAATCATATCCCCAGACTGGATAGGAAAAATCCCATCTTCTAGAATTGTCATCTCCTGCAGTATTGATTTCGTAATTCCAGAATACAGAACCTTTGTCGTGGTCTGGAAATTTTTTATAGAATATTTTAAGCGGTTCATTCTCATGTCCATCTGCACTATGTATCTGACCGACTACTACAGAGTAGGTAGAAGCCACTGTAGCATCTCCAGTAGTCGCAACGTTAGTAACCTTAAGAGTAGCATTCATTTTAGAATGAACCATAGGTGACCATTTATTTAATTGCGCCAGTTCTGTTCTTGTGTTGTTTGACGTTCCATGGGTGTTTCCAGCATTGGGTGTTTTAAAAACGACCCAGTCTTTTTCGCCATCATTTTTAGTGTAAAAGAAATCTGAGTGTTCTAGATCGATTGCTTTACCTGCATTAGACCCGTCACCTAAAATTAGGTTCCACTGGTCGAAGAATGAAATTACCTCACTCGGATATTTCGTATTACTTGCTTCTTTATCACCTGATCTATCAGCTGAATTAGAACAACTGTTTAGCATCATAAAGATGCCGCTTAGTAGCATAGAAGTTAAGATTGTTGCTTTTAAATTTTTCATTGATATTACTTTCTTGGACTTTAATATTACTTTATAAACATCGAAAATAAGGATTTCAGGGATATGTAGGAATTATGTTTCTTTAAACCTCACGTTTTTATTCGTCCCTTATCTTAATAAGGTGATAGAATTGCTTAAAATAAGTGTTTGCCCATTTTCATCTGTAAGCTTGATTAAGCAGACATAAATCCCAGCTTCTGCAGGGACTTGATTTATTGTTCCATCCCATTTTTCTTGTTCACTTATCAGGTTGCCCCATCTATCGTATATAAATACTTCTTGCATGATGAGTCCATCTTCAAGAATAAATACTTCGAATATATCGTTAACCCCATCTGCATTAGGGGAGAAAACATTAGGTATATGAACTACAATGTCCTCAAGAATGAGTATGGTAATGTTTTCACAACCATCAACAGTAGTCGTTGCGATTTCATATGTGCCTTCTTTTGTGAAATCATCATCATAAATGTGGAATTTATTACCCGGTAGTTTTTTGGCGTAGATGGTATCTACTTGAATTATAGGAGATACTACATCTAGCATTACAATAGAATCACAACCTTCTGCTGATGTAAATAAGAACTCATAAGTTCCTTCTTTATCTATTATCTCTCCTTGATACATAAAGGAGGACCCTTCACATAAAGTTTTTTCAATTTCGGAATTTATAATAGGAATATTGAATTCGAATTCATCGGCTATCCTACAAGTCCGCGTATTGTTGTTTATTATTCTGACTTGATAGGAGCCTTCTCCATACATCTGAGATAGCTCAGGCTCAGTTTCTCCGATCAAAGCAATACCTTCTTTATACCACTGGTATGAAAACAATATATTATCAGCTATTGCATAGGTAAAATCTTCACTACATGGTGATCCAGGATCTATCAATTCAAAGTCAAAATTACGCTCATCATTGAGTCTCAAGTTATCAAGTAAATATCCGATCCCTTCTTCGGATGAGCCATGCGTACAATCAGCGCCTATAATTATGGCATGGATGTCTATAACCGGTTCTATCTCTAAAGTGAATTCTAACCATACATTACTAGCCCCGTCGCTGCTCACTTCTTTTCTGGATATCAACATCCAATCGAAATACGATAATGGACAGTCTGCATTGAATTCTGAAAAAGGAAGGTTGTCACAACTAGACGATCCATATATCGCAAGTCTCAATGGGGGTGAAAAAGCTTCCGTCAGAAATCCCACATGTAGTTTCAAGATATATTTCGACCCTGCTAGCAATGGACGATTAAGGCATGAGCCTACATATTCTAGATGCATTGTGCCATCTGGATCTCTTCCGGCTAAAAAGCCTACCGCGCCATCGCCATCGGGAAATCTATTGAGCGCATTATCGACGGCAGCATCGTATTTATAACCACAATGATGTACATAGTCACTTGTCCCGAAAGAAGGTTGAATCCAGTCCTCTACGCAGCTCATTTGAGAATGCATTTTGGGGCAACAATTTTGATTTTCGAAAGAAGGATTAGGAATAATGGATTCTAGACTTACAAGTTCACATGTACAGTCTGGGTCATTGATGTCAATTAATCCATCATTGTCATCATCCATTGCATTATCGCATATTTCCTCCATTTTAAGGTCGAGAGTAGTGTCAGCTTGGAAAGATGATATAGCGATGTGAAAAGCAATATAAACACTCGTAAGCACCATTCCTAAAAATGTAAAAATTTTGTGAATTGGCGTAGTATAAGTAAGTTATTAATCTTTCTTTTAGTCTTTTTAAAATAAGATAGTTTCCCGATTGATTCTGAGTTATGTAAGATGTTATTCTATCGCTTACGCAAATGTAAGTGCATTTTTCACATTGCATTTGCGTAAGCATATCAAGGAAGGTTAAGCTGCCAGGAAACCCCATACTTATCTTCACACCACCCAAATTTTTTCCCGAAACCGTAGTTGTCCGATCTATAGTTATCAAGCGGTATCATAATCTTACCTTCGTTAGATGAAAGTTGATCGAATAGTGTATCTATTTCTTTCTCAGAAGTGCAGTCAACGAAGATCGATACGCCCGGCGTAAATGACCACTTATGATTGTAATTGCTTTCAGAAACCCTGTACTCTTTATTGTTTATAGTGAATACCCCATATTTAATAAGTTCTGGCGTTCCTCC
>CALIQO010000276.1 GCA_938044055.1 uncultured Saprospiraceae bacterium | reverse complement strand
GAGATCCAGATAAACTTGTCCAGCCGCATGATACAATCGAGGTTGCTGGATGATAAAGGAACCTGTGTAATTATTCTCGTAATGCGCTACGGCTTCATTTATTTCTTTTTCCGCTTCTGCAAATTTATAGAGGTTTATGTAATTATACGTAATGCCATATCGAGCTTGATAGTAGTTCGGCCAATCTTGAGTCGAAACGAATTCAGCCATTGCCGACTTATAAACCTTAATACTGTTTTCATATGCTCGATCCGAGGCCAGAGATTCAGCCTCAGCGATAAGTGGATGGGCAGATTCTTGCGCTACAAGATGAATAATAGACACAACACCTATAAGCAATGCAGTTAAGTAAATTTTCAATTGGCTCAATTTATTTTATTGCGGATAGAATCTCTTCTATTTCCTGTTTTCTGAAATTGCTGATATTAAGTAGATGATCAAAATTCTTAATGGCCTCTTCCTCATTATCAACGACCAAGTTACATAAGCCTAGGTACCAGTATTTTATGTCCCTTAGCGAACTTTCGTCTGAGATTTCAGACAATGTAGAAATGGCTTTGGTGTAATGCCCCTCCATCATATGTGCATTGCTGACCATCATAAATAGTTCAGGAGAATCTACACTACCTTCGGCTTGTTCTAGAAACAGTTCATACGATCCTTGCTTGTATAAGGAAGTCAGTTCATCTACTTCTCCTCCTCTAGCTTCTTGCACATTATAAGTCTTGTAATTGTCTTTAAATAATTCTTGATTGCTTGAAGGTTGAAAAGCGTTATAAGCTATAAATGAAATTAAGAATAGGGCCGCAATACTTCCTACCCACTTTACTATAGAAAAAATATTAGCTGAAGCGTGTTTTTCTTTCTCAGAAAGGTCTTCAATAACAACTTCTTCTAACTCTGCACGCATTCTATCGCGATCTATCAAGCTTGTACTTTTCTTAAGGGCAAGAAAAAGTTCGTAGCGTTCTCTCAATTCAGAATTAGCTTCAAGGGTAGCTGAAAAATCAGTCGCTTGAGCACTACTCATTCTTCCTGTAAAATATTTTTCAAATGTTTTGTCGCTATCTTCCATTATACGAATCCTTTAGATTTAAGAAGAGCCTGCACTTTTTTCATACAGGTGTATTTTTTTTTCTTAGCCTTATCCGCATTCTCAAGACCGTTTCTTTCTGCAATCTCAGTCATCTTATACCCCCAGAATGCCCAGTCTATAATAATATTATTACAAGGTGGACCCATCTGTATTATGATGGATTTTAGTTGTTCTACATCGAGTCTGGTCTCTAGTACTCTTTCGAGATTTTCCTCTGCCGGAATCTGCCTGTTCTCAGACAACTCTAGATAGGCTACATTCTTATGAGTCGTACTATGTCTGAGAAGGTCCACCGATTTATTATAAAGAATTCGATATAAGTAGCTGCTGATTTTTGATTCTCCCTTAAATTTATTGGTTTCTATATTCCATATAACTATAGACACAGCATCCGCGTACATGTCTTTAATCTGCTCAGAAGAAAGATGTAGCTTAGTTCTGATCATGTGCATCATTCCTTGATGGGTGGAAAATATATATTGTGCTGACTTTCTCTTAGCACCTCCACTTTCTCTAATTGAGAATATGATTTCTTGGTCTTGCATTTTAAGAAAACAATTTCGATCTAGTAGCAATTATTAAATAGATACATAAAGAAAGTGATTTTCCTAGTATATCTACTGTTTCACGATCTTATAAAAGTGGAAGCCATCTTTCCATTGAAGTTTAATAAAGTATAGTCCACTTAATCCTGGAATCTCAAGACTTAAGAATTCATTGGTTAAGTCCTTGACTTGAATTTTTAAACGCCCAGTAACATCATAGACTTCTAGTGTGGTGGGTTGTGTATCACCGAATGAAAGTTGGATACTTTCCGTAAAGGGGTTTGGTGAAATTCTAACCATATCTGCTATTTCTGGATCAATCCCAGATGAGTTATCCGATGTAACGGTCACTGTCCAGTTAGTAGCATTGACTTGATCTTCAGCCATCACTTCATAGACTACCGGATTCGAAAAGTCCACAACAGATTCATTGCTTAGCTGGTACTCATCTAGGATAGTTGCTCTCGCTCCCGGAGAAAGAAGGAATGAAGGCACTAGCATACTAATATCCGTATCAGCATCTACTAAAATGTTGATCTCATGATTTACAGAATCTATTTCTACAGAGCTATTTATATCAGGAATATCATAGGTTTCGATTTCTGATCCTGTTCTTAAGGCTGGAAAATAGGTAGCTAGTAAAAAGTCAAATTGGGCTAGAATATCTGCAGCAAATCCATCGTCAAACTCAGATAAGTATTTTTCATACCGAGGGTATTGATAATCATCCTTAGGGAATAAATCATGGTATACCATATAGTCAGAAATGTTTTTAGGTGCTACAGATTCTCGATACTCAAGAATTCTTGCTTTGATTTCAGGGCTCTGTGGATAGTATTCTAACTCTTGTGCCAATTCCTCAGAAGGATTGATTCCCCAGAAATGAAAGAGCGGTGTCATGTTGAATCCTAAAGCTTCTGTCGCTGCCCGTATATAGTCATCTCGCCCTACGACGAATCCCCTCCTATCACATACATTCGATGTCTGTTCTACTCCTGGTTCATAGAAGCGACCATTAACTGCTGACAATGCATCCCACCCAAATAGGTGGGCAATTTCTGCATACTTAGCCCAGCTTCTAGATTGGTACCTCAGCATTTCACTTTCTTCAAGTGGGGCATCGTCATCTTCGTACATTCTTTCATTCGTACGAAAATTATAGGTAATTATCCAATCGAATGCAGCTTGATAGAAGCCAAATCGTTGTCCCACTCCACTTTCCATAAATGCATCGTTTACCGTCATGCCATAGATGTTACTGTATACAGATGTTGCGAGCATATGAACAATAGATTCTGCTTCCAGAAAATTACACGGATCTAAATCGCCTCCGTATGCCATGGTAGGCTGGAGGTGATTGTGCCCCATTTCGTGGAGCAATATCTGTCCCGGTTTCGATTCTAACACTGTTAATGGATTCCAATCGTTATCCCCATCTCGGAATGCTTCGTTGATAGGGATCACCATGGGATATCCTGCTCCGTAGGCAGGTGTCACAAGTCTGGTATCGAAGCTATAATATTCTGCTCTCGGGCGCTCATTAGGTCTACCGGCAACATACCGGATTGCATCCATGATCTCATCCCACTTAGTCATAATTTCATCCGGATTATCAATACCCGCAAGTTTATCAGTAGGAAGGGTAAACATAAATTTGTCTGACTCGAAATCTGCCCATGGTGCACCGGATGTAGACACTTGTTCTAACCAATCCGTGACATCTGTCTTCGATCCTTCTTTCCATGAAAAATAAGGAGATGCTATGGCGTCTTCTATTTTCACTTCTACCATTCCTACATTACTTCCTTCTGGCACCTTCAGATAGATTCCTCCTCCAAATGGGTTAGCCACTTTTATTTCAGTATCGTCTAATTTATATTCAGCCGATATATCGGGAAATCTATTGACAACTGTTAGATAATCATAATCCATATTACGAAACTGAGCTCCGACGACAATAGATAGACCTTTATTTACAGCAGAATAAGGAACAGATACGGTAACAATATCTCCAGCCGGCAAGAAAAACCCAGTAGGCCTTACGACAAATTCTTGCGCAGACAATTCTGCCGCAATGTCTCGATTATATGTCCCATCAAGATTGACAGAAGCCTCAGCCACGACAACGGCCGATTCTGAAACTTTTCCTGGAATGACTTCATGATGTTCGTATTTTACACCTGCTACTTTGTCAATATTTCCAGAAACAAATTGAGTCTCGAAAATATAAGCCTGTGAAAATTGCAGGACCTGATCATGCAGCGGCAATTCCTCAAAAGTGCGGGCTATACCATCTTGATAAAGAGGCGGGTTTAAATTTTCGTAAGTGGATGTATATTGAAATAACGCTTCACGAATGTTTTCATAATCAACATAGTATAGGTTATTAATAATTTCTTGTTTCAGGTTCTTCTTTTCATTTTCACTGAGCGAGGTCTCTCCGTTCATCTCTCTAGTTAAAGAAGTAAAAGCAGCGTTGATAACATTTTCGTCTGCTGATATAGGGGCATTTATTTCTAAATTATCGATGTCAATATGGACATCAAGATCATCCTGGTTAACTCCTTTAAATCTGATCTGATCGCTGGCCAACAAGTTTCTAAAATTTTGCGCATCAAAATTTTCAGGAAACACACCATTAAACTGTACATCTCCGAGCCGAGCTTGCCATCTATTTATACCTAAATCAAATTTTAATTCAATTCTTCTCCACGATTCTAGTTCTGGATCTTCGATGACATATGGGCCACCGACCGAACCATCTAAACCATCATAAAAGTCATAAACCCATTCTGCCCCGAAACCAGGAAAATTGGTCATTTTAATATTGAACAATGGAAGGCTTTCGTACGCGCCGAATAGTGTAAAACCCGGCCAGCAACAATCTTCGCTTATCGGTTCATCATTTAGTACACGCATATCAAACCTTACTTCAAAAGAATTCTGTCCAAAAGCCATCTCACTTAAACCTTGAGGAAATGCGATTTCACTGCCAGGTCCTAAGCGACAAAACTTTCTATCGTTTTCCGTAACGAACGCTATGTCCCCGACACCTGTAGGTGTAAATGTTCCTGAGGAATCTTCTAAATTATCATCACAATTCAGTTGCACATTTTGACCTATAAGACTATGTGATAATAAGATACAGATTAATGCGGATAAAAGGCATCTAGACATAAGGGGTATTTTAAAATTTGGTTTTCAAAGGTTTAGATCTGTAAGATATGTTTTATGGTTGATATTATCACATTAATAAATTTCATCTGGACCTTTTAAAAAACGAGCTTCTCCGTTTATCCTAATCCAAGTCCCGATGGATTTCTACAAGTGTCTTATGAGGGGCAGAATAAGGATTCTTACCTAATATCCATTATCGACATAAGCGGCAGAATAGTGCATACACAATCAATCAGTCCAAACAGCGGAGGAAATCATATTAAACTACATACACCAGATCTTAGAACTGGAACCTACATCATACAATTGAAAGGTAAGAACCACGCATCACAGGTAAAATGGATAAACCTGTAATCCATTTCCAAAAAACACAATTTAAAAGTGGACCTTTTAAAGTTGATTGCGACTTATTTTGGTAGATAGTATTTCTCGAAGGAGGAACAACTCTTTTTGAAACCTAAGTAGACATACTGCATAACAACCAAAAAACCAATTGCAAACACTTTTATCATTGTAATAAAAGATGCAGACTCTTATTATATCAGTAGGTAAGAAAAAAGATGGTTTCTCTCGAAGTAAGATTCAATTCTCAATTTTTTCAGGCTTCAATCCAGGCAGTTGGTTGGAGCCTTTTTTTATTAAGAATGATATAGAATCGCATTTGGCATTTAATTTGTCCCTTTATTAAATTGGAATTCTTATTTTTGAACTATTATATCCTTAAAAACTAAATCTCCGAGAGCATGAGAGCCGTTATTTATCCATTATTTTTCGTATTAGTTTCTTCTTTATTGAATGCCATTTCTGCACAATCATCAGTAGTTATATCCGGTACTATGCTGACAACTTCAGAAGATGGGATGACTGTAGTATACTTGGTATCGCTTTTCGCTCCTCCTAATGCAAGTGAAACTGTTACTATAACTCCAGCATCTTCCGATCCTACAGAAGGCACAGTTTCAGGGCCAATCATGTTTACCGATGCCAACTGGGATGTTCCTGTAGCCATTACCGTA
>CALIQO010000275.1 GCA_938044055.1 uncultured Saprospiraceae bacterium | reverse complement strand
CCCGTTCTGCATATATTTCAACGCCATCATGGAAGTACAATTTTCGATTAAAAGATTGTGGAAAATAGGCTTCATATATTTCAGGCAAGCCTTCTGAACTACCTAGTAATCGCCACTGATTGAAATCTACAATATTTACTTCTTCTGGTTTAACAGTATATAGTCCATTATCGGTAGAAGAATATAGACTAGATTCATCTCCTGAGATACCTGTAATAGGGAAATCTGTAAAAACGGTTGAACCAAACTCTCTGGCTTGTAATCTATACTCTACAATGCCAAAAGCTGTCGCTAGATACATCAGCTGTCCATTTTTAATAAAAACATCGTTTATGGCCTTGCTACCTATAATCGAGGAGTTCAACTTAATATCTGAAACATTGAATACACCATCAGAATTATAAATATCTATGTTGCTGTTCTCATAGACAATGATCAATTGTTCGTTGAACTTATCGAATTCTATGAAAGAAATGCCCGCATCACTTAATCCATCTTCCTTAGCTATAAACGATACAGAATTGTCCTCCTTAGAAATCTGAATTAATGAAGATTCCGTACTATAGTATATGTAATTATCACTCTGAGTAACTGATAGACCTGTGTTTAAAGGAAGGTAAGATTTCCACTCCCCTATTGCATCATCTAACTGTGCAGCTATTGTGGTCGAGAGAAATAAGAGCAATGAAAGGATACATGCTCTCAAGGCATCGAGAAAAATACTTCTGCTATATCTACAGCTTAGATAAGAGATTTTCATACATCGCCGTTTTATCAAGATAGTCATACACAGGTTCTGTTACTAAGTAACGAATAGACTTCTTATTTTTTATCTGCCGTCTAATAAAACTTGAAGAAATTTCTAACAATGGTGCATCGATAATCTTAACTGTAGGGTGAAATTGAAGTTCTCCAAGATCATAAGAAGGTCTTCTATAGACATAGATCTCATGATTATTAAGGATCATTTCATAGTTTTTCCACTTATGTAATGTAGAGAGATTATCACCACCCATTATCAACACGAATTCTTCCTTACTGTGTCTTTCTTTAAGATATATAAGTGTGTCAACAGTGTATGATGGTTTAGGCAACGAAAACTCAATGTCTGATGACTTAATCTTAGGATTATCCCCTATAGCTATATTAACCAGATGTAATCTATCATAGTCCTTAGCTAGAGAAGATTTTTTCTTATGTGGATTGTGTGGTGTAACTACCATCCATACTTGATCTAAATCAGAATGTTCTACCAGGTGTTGCGCAATTATAAGATGCCCTACATGAATAGGATTAAATGAACCAAAGAACAAGCCTATTTTCATAGCCCCTTATTAATTACTCATCATTACTGGCATTACAAGCATCAGAAGATTTTCTCCTTCTTCTTGTTCTGATGGCAGTAATATACCAGCTCTATTAGGGGTTGATAATTCAATTACTATATCATCTCCTTCTAAGACATTGAGCATTTCTAAAAGGAATTTCGCATTAAATCCTATGGTCATAGGATCTCCTTGATATTCACAAGATAATTGCTCTGTAGCTTCATTAGAAAAATCTAGATCTTGAGCTGAGATTGTTAAGCTAGCATTGGTAAGATTTAGAATAACCTGATTAGTAGTCTTATTGGCATAGATGGCGATTCTCTTCAGAGAATTTAGAAAATCTCGTCTGCCTAGAGCAAGTGTATTAGGGTTGTCCACAGGAATTACAGCATTGTAATCTGGATACTTTGCGTCTATTAATCTGCAGACCACCTTCGTTTCATTAAAATCAAAAAACACATTCTTCTTGTTAAAACTCATCTTAACTTCTTCAACTCCTGAAGTAGCGTTTTTAAGTAAGTTGAAACCCTTTTTAGGGATAATAAAAGAAGAAGTAGATTCAGAACTTATGTTTCCGAATGTATACTTGACTAACTTATGAGCATCGGTCGCTACAAAAATAATTTTATTGAAATCTACTTGCGCATAAACACCTGTCATAGACAACCTAAGCTCATCATTGCTTACTGCAAAAATAGTCTTAGTAATAGCCTTATGGAGTGAATCGCCAGGCAATGTTATAGAAGTAATGTCTTTTTCTTCCGGAATCTCTGGGAAATCAGCTGGGCTATCTCCTGCTAGCTTATATTCTCCATAGCTAGACTTTATTGTGATGCCATTGGTTTCCTCATCTAGCGTAAATGTGATAGGCTGATCTGGAAGTGCTTTTAAAGTATCTAATAATATTCTGGCTGGTACAGCAATTTTTCCGTCATCTGCAGAAAGTACTTCTATACTAGATATAATAGATGTTTCTAGATCAGTTGCTGTAATAGTCAGGTTGTTGTCCTTTAAGTCAAATAAAAAATCTTCAAGAATTGGTAATACTGGATTAGGGTTTATAGATCCACTTGCTACCTGTAAAACGCTGAGTAATTCTGAAGAAGAAACATCAAATTTCATGTGCATTAAAATTTAATTGTACGTACTTATGTCGCAATAATGATAATATGTCCTCAATATATAGGGAAGTCAATAAAATAACTATTCTATTTTCTAAAGTCAGAATGACTTTTTATAAAGAATGATTTATAAAATTGATTTTCACAAAAAGGGATTCCTATGACTCCCGAGGAAATTAAGGGTGTAAAAATAACCTATATATGGTTTTTTCCTAGGACTTCAGACACGATTAATAAATCTATCTCTTTTCGGCGTGTTGAAATGACACTTAATGTTATTGCTTCTAATCGATATGAAGGTCTATCTTTGCACCTCTATTATAACTGGTTAATGGCATATAGCAGATCAAGAGGTCCTGAAATTAAAGAGAACCTAGACATTAAAATACCTCAGATCCTTAAGTGGAATCTTTCTAACGGTATTCCTGTATACGAAGTGTTAAGTGGGCAAAAGGAGGTTTTTAAAATCGACATCGTCCATCGAGGAGGGCGTATACAAGAATCTAAGCGGCTTGTAAACAGAGTCACCACTTCTTTAATGAAAGAAGCAACCCGAAATCTAGCTTCTAAGGAACTTGCTAGTAAGATTGATTTTTTTGGAGCTTCTTTAAGCACCAAAGCCAATATGGATCAGTCATCACATGCCATTTATGGCCTTAATAAGTTTGCTTCTGAATTAATCCCGATTCTATCAGAAATCATCCATGAACCCGCTTTCAATTCTTCTGATCTAGAAAAATACAAGAAAAGAAACAAAGCCAATCTCAATATAGAATTGAGAAAGAATGATGTAGTTGCCTATCGAGAGTTTACTGAAGATGTATTTGGCCCAGACCATCCATATGGCTTTAATAGCAATACAGAAATGTATAATGCTATTTCAATTCCTGAATTAGAGCGTCATTATAATTCTAATTTTGGTATTAATAATTGTTATATGTTTCTTTCAGGCAACATAACAGATGAAATGAGGAAATCGATAGATGGCTTGTTTTCTCATCGAAATAATAAAATTAAAGTGCGCTCCTATACAGAATCTATTACACCTAATCCAGGAGAAAAAAAATCCATTTCTTTAGGTGCGCCAAGTCAATCTGCCATCATCTTAGGGAAAAAACTATTTGCTAAAAATCACCCTGATTATCCATTGTGGATTGTGTTAAACACCATTTTAGGAGGCTTTTTCGGTTCGAGATTGATGAAAAAAATCCGAGAAGAAAAAGGGCTAACCTACAATGTTTCAAGCTTTATTGACAATATGAGATTAGATGGACACTTCTATGTTTCGTGCGATGTTGCCCATAAAAACATTCAAGATACACTGGCTTCTATACATCAAGAAATAGGGTTGCTAAAAACAGAACTTGTCAAAGAAGAGGAGTTAAGAATGGTGAAGAATTACATTGCAGGCAATATCTTAAATATGCTAGATGGACCATTCCGATCAATTAAGTGGATTAAGTCCCTTATTCTTAATGATATGAGCACGGACGATGGTATTGAAATAATAGAAGAAATTAAATCGGCATCGGCAGAACAGGTTAGAGATCTAGCTATTAAATACTTGAATAAGGAAGATATGAATACGGTCATAGTTTCCTAGTACTTTGATGACTGCAATAGGGAAAAATAGCCTACCTTTGCCCTCTTCTTATGAAGTGATTTACTAAAGTGTTTTTTTTAACGTGCTTTTATCTCTCTTTGACCAATTGCATTTTCTGTGCTCCTTCCCATGAGCTTTCTTAATTAAAGAATCGAACCACTAATTATATGTTTTCAGAAACATTATAATTATGGCATGATTTTTCGAGCTATATATTGCTTGGTCGGAAGACCAGCTATCATATAGATTAACATTGATAACTATAGGACAAAAGTAAAATAATGAAGTTTTTCAGCTTTTTTACACAAGAATTAGCTGTCGATCTAGGAACTGCCAATACGCTTATCATCCAAGATGATAAAGTAGTGGTGGATGAACCCAGTATTGTCGCCATAAACAGATTCACTAACGAAATCATCGCCGTTGGTAATAAGGCTATGCAGATGCATGAAAAAACCCATGAAAACATCAAGACAATAAGGCCATTGAAAGATGGAGTTATTGCTGATTTTCAAGCTGCCGAAGCACTTATTCAGGGATTGATAAATTTAATCGGAGATAAGCGTAGATTCTTTACGCACTTGAAAATGGTGATTTGTATACCTTCAGGTATTACCGAAGTAGAAAAAAGAGCTGTATTTGATTCAGCAGACCATGTCGACTCTAAAGAAACTTACTTAATTCATGAGCCTATGGCAGCTGCTCTAGGTATAGGCTTAGATGTGGAAGAGCCGGTGGGGAATATGATCATAGATATAGGAGGAGGAACAACAGAAATTGCTGTTATTGCATTATCTGGTATTGTAACCGATCAGAGCATAAGAACTGCAGGAGATGAATTCACGATGGATATCATCGATTATATGAAGAGAAAGCACAACTTACTTATCGGAGAACGTACGGCGGAACAGATTAAAATACATGTGGGTGCCGCATCTGTTGATCTTCAGAATCCTCCAGAAAAATTTGCAGTTAACGGGAGAGACCTTCTTACTGGAATTCCTAAACAAGTATATACCAATCATACTGAAACCGCTGAGGCTTTAGATAAATCAATTGCGAAGATTGAAGAAGCAGTGTTGAAAGCACTTGAAGACACCCCTCCTGAACTGGCGTCAGACATCTATAAAACAGGTATATACCTAACTGGAGGAGGAGCTTTACTGAGAGGTCTGGCAAGAAGGGTTTCTTCTAAGACAAAACTTAACGTCCATGTTGCAGATGATCCGCTCCGTGCGGTGGTAAGAGGAACTGGAATAGCGCTTAAGAATACAGATAGATATTCTTTCTTAATAGACCGTCGTAGTATCTAGAACATGAGCTATGAGGAACTTATTGTTGCTTTTATTAAAGAACGGGGTTCACTTCATCTTCATAGGGTTGCAGATACTCTGCTTCTACCTGATTATTAACTTCAACAATAGTCAGAGAGACATCTACTTCAATTCTTCTAGGCTTTTTGTCGGAAAGATGAACCAAGAAGTTACAGAAATCAATGACTATCTTAAGCTTAAGAAAATTACGGATAGCTTATCTAATGAGAATGCCTCATTGATTCAACAACTCATCAATGTAGATACCGAGACTGCGCGTCTGGGTGTAGACAGTAATCATGTTCAATACCTTGTCTCTCCTGCAAAAATCTGTAGTAAAACACTCAATTTGAGAAACAACTATTTCAGTATATGCGCTGGAAAGAGAAATAATATACAGCCCAATATGGGTGTTATTTCCTCCTATGGTGTTGTGGGCATTATTAAGAATGTATCCAACAATTATGCTACTGTATTGCCCTTAAACAATAGCTTATCTCGCACGAGTTGTACCATTAAAAACAAAAACTATTTCGGTAATCTAGTGTGGAAATCTATGAATCCTATGAACATGAAACTGGAGGGAATTCCGAGACATGCTAGAATAGCAGTTGGAGACAGTATTGTTACAAGTGGCTATTCTGCTATTTTTCCTAAAAACTTATCCATAGGAACTATATCTAACTTTTCATTTAGTGATGAAGGGAGCGGAAATTATAACATAGATGTAAAAATGCACTACGACCTAAGTAGTATTGAAAATGTCTTCGTTATCAACAATACCATGAAGGCGGAAATTGATTCTTTGAGAAACACCTTAACCAATGAATAAAGTTGTCACTATTAACATCATCCGGTTTATTGTATTGGTTCTACTCCAGAGTTTAGTTCTAAGGAGGATAACGTTTGATGGTGGAAGTTTTGGTTTTATACACTTCATAGTCTATCCTATTTTTATTCTATTACTACCCTTCCGCACGCCTAGAGAGATTGTACTTGTTCTTGCTTTCATAATGGGGTTCTGTATTGACTTATTTTACGAGAGCTTAGGAATCCATGCTGCGACACTTGTTTTTACAGCTTACATCAGAGGCATAATTCTAAAGTTAATGGAGCCTTATGGTGGTTATGATAATGATAAAAGTCCTACCCTTAGTAATATGGGTCCAGCTTGGTTTGCTACATATCTCGGCGTGCTTATGGCTATTCATACCTTTTTCTACTTTTCTGTAGAAGCTTTCTCATTTGTATTTATCTTTGAAATAATAATGAACACTCTTTTTTCTTTTACTGTTTCATTTATTCTATTGTATTTAAGTCAGATGATTATTAGAAACAGGATTTAACATGGATGATAAATCTATACATAGGCAGAAATTTATAATCATATTCTTCGTGGTATGCTCATCACTGTTGTTGATGAAGGCTGCCCATATTCAGATCATTGATAGTTCTTATAGAGATCAAGCAGAAAGAACAACCCTTGCTAAAAACACCAATTATCCTGCGAGAGGAATGATGTTCGACAGAAACAATGAATTAATTGTTGCTAACAATCCGATCTACGATCTTGA
>CALIQO010000274.1 GCA_938044055.1 uncultured Saprospiraceae bacterium | reverse complement strand
TTATCGGACAACGGTAACTTCTTATTTCTTGAGGTTCGCTTACGCAAATGTTGAATTCTATATTTTAATCCAGAAACTGTAACAAGGAAGCTATCTCATTAATGATAAAAAATGGATCTTGCTTGCAAATACAACAATTATAATCGCTTCTTAAAACCAATTTATGGATCTTAATATTAATAGTGAGGGGTACATCAAAAAACGCTTCTTAGATAATTTCGTCAACCCATTCGTAAGGGCTGTTCAATTAAGTTATGATGATGTAATTTTTGACAATGCACAAGATCTTGATCGTGTCCTTTTCTTAGAGGTAGAAAACAATCAGGAACCTACGCATGTCCAGATTTTCAATTTCCTTAAGGTCAATAAAGTTTACCTTGATAAAGTAAGAGAGAATAAAATCCCTCCTAGGTCGATTACTACTTTTTATAATAGACTGGCTTTTTATATTTCTATTCTCATAGATGGATCAAGGAAGCGCTTCTCTGTAACTAAGGGCGAATATACATTTGATTCCAGAAAATATGTCAGCGAGTTACTTCGGAATCCATCCTTACCCAACAATTTTCTTGATCAAGTGATCGAACTTAAAGGGGATAAAAACGATGAACTATTCCCCATTAATATGGAGTCAACTCCTAAATCCAATGCGCTCACTGAGGTTATTGATTCCCATCACAAACTCCTTAAAGTTATTATCAATGGGGAACAGGTAATGCGTTGTATGCATGAACGAATAAATCTCAATGGCGAATTCCAAGCCTACTTCTTATTATCAGACGGAAAATGTTGCTATTGCAATTGTGAATATACTGGCGATCAAGTCAGAATAATTACAACAACAGAAAGCACCATCAATCCATTCTCCTCATGAAAGCTCTCTCCCATTTCTATTGTCTAGATATGCTATAGTATTCTTGTTCTAAGCACTCCCTGAGAGAACAACTGAATATTCTTCTTACTTCCTATATAATGATGTTGACATAAAATAAATGAAATAAACATTTATAGTTGTGAAACTTTCTCGATAAAGCTCAAGTCATCTATTCTTTAAGAACTAAAGAAACATCAACTATTCAATATGAAACCCTATACAGTAATATGTAAAAGCAATTCCCAGACTGTTTCACATTTCGCATCAGTTATTGTCTTCCTTTTATTAAATATATATACCCATGGATCTCATGCCATATCTGGACCTATAATTCTAGAACTCAATCAGGTAATTGATGATAAAATCGGTGTCCAAGAACAAGATGAATTCTTGGTGCGTATGGCTAAGGATCATACCGCTATTATAAGAATAGAAAGAGGTTCTTTTAAAATAGATGAGGAACTCAACTTGCTAATCACAATCCTTTCGCCTGAAGGTGATATTATCGATGAGTTAAATACGGCGAATGATGCAAGTTTCGTGGTTTTTAATTCTCACTTATCTGGAAATCATAAAGTAATCATTAGAAGATGGAATGGCGCTGCATCTGGAAACTATAAAATAGTATTGGATTACTTGAAAGAAACCTCTCACTCAGAAGTCGAACAGATTGATAATCTGATATCTCATTTTTACAATGAAAACAATCCAGGAGCTTCTATCCTAATTCAAAAGAATGGAAAACCATATTATAAAAGAAGTTTTGGTCTTGCAGACATGAATCACAATATCAGTATCACAGATTCAACTGTATTCGACATGGCATCTGTATCTAAGCAAATAGCGGCTTTCTCAATTGCCTTACTGGCTACAGAAGAGAAATTTGATTTGAGAAATAGCATTCGAGATTTTATCCCTGAGTTCCCAGAATATGGCGATAACATTGCCATACTTCATCTAGTATTAAATGTGAGTGGAATAAAAGATTATGATCATATACTGGCTATGTCAGGATATGATGAAAACGATGGTGACAATATTACAAGCGATCGAATTTTAAATGCTATAATGCAATTTCAAGAACCCTATTTTCAACCAGGAACAGAATACAGGTATAGCAATTCAGGCTACTTCATAATCGCAGAACTTATTTCACGTGTAACAGGAATACCATATGCACAATGGGTAAAGGAAAATATATTTATACCCTTGAATATGAATGATAGTTACATCCATGAAGGCAGTAATAGCATTTCTAGGAACTCCTCAAGTTCTTATAAAAAAGATGGATACTATGATGGCATTGATGTACCTAGGACAACTTTTCAGGAACAAGTAAAGAATATCGATATTTTTTCAGTGCATACCACCATAGATGACTATGGAAAGTGGATGAATAATTATAAGACAGGTAAGGTAGGTGGAACGGAGACACTTAAGCTTATTGAAACTGGAATTCATGATGATCCAGATTCCTGGAATTGGGCATTTGGTTTTCAAAAAACGAAATATAAAGGAATCAATCAAAAACTATCACAAGGTATCATACAAGGGTACAGAACTTATGCTTCTTATTACCCTGAAATGGATGTTTCATTACTATACTTTACTAACGATGGTGAATGGCGAACATTTTACTTGGCAAATAAAATAGCCGATATAGTGCTAAATATATCGAACAATCAGAATGAAATCACTTCGAGTTATTCTGTTGACGCCGATACTTACAACATTAGTGAGGTAGAAACCAAGAATTTTCCTAAAACAGATATTGATTTTAATATACATGGAGACTATTATAATAGCGCTATTTCTAAAAATTTCGTTGTAACTGAATCCAATGGAAAAGCCGTTCTAAAAATGTTTGGGCTAGAAGATATCATGATGGAACAGACAAGTATGGATACGTTTAAAACCGACAAGTGGCACATAACTAAGTTAATTTTCCTAAAGGATGAGAAAGGAAGCGTAAATGGCTGCAAAGTGTATAATTCCATAAACAATGATTTTATACTCTTCCATAAAGTTAAGAAATGAAAGCCACTACTTCAATTAAAACGAATTCCATAACAACGATATATAAAAATTCTTTTTCTAATAAGTTCTAAGACACACATACTGCCACAATGAAACATAAATCAATAAACACGCTATCCCTATTCTTGATTATTGCCCTGTGCTTACCTGCAATAATAAATTGTCAATCTGAAATCCTTAAATCACAGAAAGAGGAAATCACCACTTTCATTAAAGAAGCTATGCAAGATCTAGAAATTACAGGAGCTGCGGTTGCCGTGATTAAGGACAACAATCTTGTGTATAAAAACTACATCGGAACGGCAGACTTAGAACACAATGTTCCTATATCAGATACATCTCTATTCAGGTTACATTCACTTTCTAAAATATTCGTTTCTGTCGGAATATTTCAATTGATAGAACAAGGTGAAATTGCGCTGGAAGATAATATTTCAGAACACTTATCGGACTTGCCTAAGAAATGGAATGGAGTAAAAATCAAACATCTACTTTCACATTCTTCTGGACTACCAGACATGCGCGATGAAAAAAGCCGGTCAGAAGATGTAGCCACGAAAAACATCTATGGCAGAGATATCCAGTTTCCACCTGGAGAAAGAGCCAGTTATAACCAGACTAATTTCTGGCTATTGAATAGGCTAATTAGAGAAATAACCAATGGCAGTTTCGAGCGCTATATCACCAGTCAGTTCGAAGAAGATAGCGAGGTATGTTTTTCTAATAGTTCAGATATAGTTCCCAACAGAGTAATTGAGTATAAACCAGATAACGAGGGAAGGTTAAAAGAATTTCACTTCATGGTACCTGAATTCATGTATGGGGCAATAGGCATTACTATGTCCCTAGATGATTTAATTGAATGGGATAAAAAGCTAAATGAAAATAGCCTGATCAGTGAGAAATCTAAAAAGAAAATGTTTTCACCTTTTCAATATCAAGTCGGGACAGGATTTACTTACGGCTGGGATAAGCAGACTTTAAATGGAATAGACTCATATGGTTTTAACGGAGGTGGACTTGTAAATTATAGAATATTTCCTAGTAAGGATATTTCTGTAATATGGTTTTCTAATGGATATAGAATACCGCATAATGTAGACAACATAACTAACAGAATCGTAGGATGCTTAGATCAAGATTTAGTCGATACAACTCCTGCGTTTATCTCTGCATTAACTGAAGTCATAGGTTCTGGGAAATCGGTTAATCTTGAGGATGCATACTTTAATCTAAAAGAAAAGTTTCCATATGTCCATTATGAAAATGTCCTTAATCGAATAGGTTATAAATATATGAGCAAGAAAGACATTAATAATGCTATTGCTTTATTTAGATTAAATGTGAAGGAATTTCCTCATTCATCTAATGCTTACGACAGTTTAGCAGAAGGATATTACACAGATGGACAATTAGAATTATCTAAGATAAACTATTTAAAATCTCTAGAGTTAAACCCATCTAACTCTAATGCTGCCCTTATGCTAAAGAAGATTGAGAAAGAGAAAAAATAGAACAACTGCGATAACCTATAAAATAAAAAAATGAAGAAACGCATATTACTAATGCACTTGACATTGATCATAAGTTGTACAATGAGTGATGAGCAATCTCATTATCATAGACTGCTAGAATATGAAGGCACGTATGAGTACATAAATCAGAGCACCTTGACGCTTGAAGCATCCGAACTAGATACGATTCTTTATGCGGTTATAGATGGAGCTAAGTATCCTCTAGAATATATATCGAAGGATACATTTTTAAACAATCAAGAATCACCTGTAATATTCCATCGGGCTGATAACGAAATCATCGGTTATCGAGCCGACGGAAAAACATTCAAGCACTTAGATACGCCGTTCAATAAAATGGAATTCTTACCTCGAAGGAAATTGTACGGACATTCTGAAAATTACGAATACCAGGTACCTGAATTTTTAGGTGATGGATTAGCCGTCGGGGATATAGAAGAAGAAATTAAGAATCCTTCGCTGATTTTCAATATGATAAGAGAAACAATTGATGGTACCTATCGAGATGTCAACAGCATCCTCATTGTGAAGAATGACAAGCTCGTTCTTGAGGAATATTTCTACGGTTACGACGCAGATACACCTCATCCATTGAGATCTGCCACCAAGCCTTTCATAGGAGGGATTCTAGGTATAGCAATAGATCAAGGCCTTATTAAGAGTGAAAAAGAAAACATTCTTCCTTTTTTCACTTCCATGTACTCAGACATTGCTCATATCGATGAACGTAAGAAGCAATTAACCATTGAGCATCTGTTGATGTATAGACATGGCTTAGATTGTGAGAATAACAATCCAGAAAGTCGTGGCAATGAATATTCTATGATGCAGAGTGAGGATTGGGTGAAGCATACGCTTGACTTGCCTATGGTGAAAGAAGCTGGAGAGTCATCTTCCTACTGCACGGGTTGTGCTTTAGCTATAGGAAGTTTAGTAGAAATAACAACATCGGAAAATATTGAAACATTTGCCGAAGAGCATCTCTTTAAGCCTATGGGAATAAGAAATTACGACTGGACATTCGAGCCTAACAAGTCGAGTTCCACAACTTTCAATACCATGAAATTAAGGCCCCGAGATCTGGCTAAGTTAGCTAAAATGTATAAGGATGGTGGAATGTGGAATGGCAGACAAGTTATATCTAAAAACTGGGTAGATAAAACTTTCCATATGGACACAGGAGATTATGGATTTCTATGGCTGCACAAGTTTTTTACGATTGATGGTCGGCGGTATAATTCTTATATGGCTTCTGGTAACGGTGGACAGAAAATAAATATCTGGCCCGAGCTTGACATGATTACCGTATTTACAGGAGCGAATTATAATTCTTATCAATTGTATGGGAAAACTACTCCGCCTAATGAAATGATTCCTAAGTTTATTCTTCCTTCTCTAGAGTGAATTATTAATGGCCTGATTGAGCGTCTTAAACCTGATTGCATCTAGACAGGCTTCTATCCTATTGTATTATCCTCTGAAACTTTTACAGCATTGTACGCTCATGGATAACTTGGTGCAGTTACATTATAGCCTTTAATTAAGATGATACCTCTTACATGAAGCAATGCTTTCTAGTTGTTCTCTTCGATTGAAACTTAAGAGTTGTTTCTTACAATGAGAATTTCTCCATCGGAAAATTCCATCCAGGCATAATCATAAACTTGATGATATATTTTCCCTCGGCTGTTCTTGTATAATCTTGTATAATAGGTTGTGTTGAAATTTTTACTGTCTAGGATTTTACGATCTACTTTAATCGTAGCGGCATTCTTGGGCATGAGTTCCAGGAGTATGGCATAATTCCGGTGAAGAATCTTATCTATTTTCTGTACCGCTACAGCAGTTCCCTTTCTTAGATCTATGTGATAGGCGTTCTTACAATCTATACAGCAGAACTGCTTATCGCTTCTTCCTACAATATAGGAGTCACACACTTTGCAAGTTCGGGGAGGTCGTACTGTTTTCATCTAATCGTCTTAAGCATTCACTTCGATTTAAAGTATGATAGACACTGCCATCGGTTAAAAATAAAATATTATTGCTTTTTTCCACTTCTGAGGTTGTATATATTTTCTGCCACTCTACTAATGTGTATATAACGCTGGAGCTATAAATATCTCCGCAAATGTTGTTCTATGCTGTATTGCGGCAGGGATATAATATGCTTGTTTTTATTCCTTGTTGTACAGAACTTCGGATGGTTAAACGGTTGTAAATGTTTGTTATCAGTTAATAACCGTTAGTAACGACTATTGTATTTATTTCTCTATATATCAGTTGGTTATCAATTGATATTTTTATTATGTTTACGCCATAAAACCCTATCAAGGGTAGTTTTATATAATACTTAGAATGTTATGGTAAAAATTATTGAATCACAAGTAGCGGGTGAAAAACGATTCATTATCCGTGCGCATCATGGTCTAGAACATCTTATTAAAAAACTTCCAGATGTGAAATACGAACCAGGTATAAAAGCCTGGCATGTACCATATACTTCTAAATCTAGACAGGCTTTAATCAGTGCAGGCTTGTGTCCTTCCTGGACCTCTGATACCGGAACCATCCATCGTACT
>CALIQO010000273.1 GCA_938044055.1 uncultured Saprospiraceae bacterium | reverse complement strand
AATGTCTTTTACATATCTCCGCGCGAGATTTTTCATTTGTTGCGGAGCATCATCTATCTAGATTGTTCGAGAAAATTGCCTTTCATAGGATGAAGGTCAATATGATGAGGAATACAGCCATCTCCTTTTCTATTTCTGTAAATCAAGATAAGGCGAAAATTGCAGCATTTGAAAATGATATTTCTGATCAATTTAAACTGGTAAAAGATATGGACCTTGAGCTTATAACAATCCGACATTATAATGAGCTGGTAGTTGATCAGATGAAAGCAGGGAAGGTGATTCTTCTCGAGGAAATTTTAAAAAACACGCATAGAATGGTGGTTAAGGATGTCCCATTGATGATAAGAAAATAGCTGTTAATCGATATTATTCTATACTGTATCAATATTCTTACAAGAACTGCTTCATTATTTGCACATTTGATACAACTTAATAAAACATTGTTCGTCTAACTAAGCGTATTATTAAGTGAATCCTATAAATGTATAGTCCATGAAATGGATAACCATTCTTTTTATTTTATTCTGCCATCAATTGTGTTCTCAGGTAACAGGCCATATCTACCAAGAAGATGGGACCATACTTCCGTATGCTAATATTTCTTATAACAACGGAAGAACAGGAACAACTTCTAATCAAGAAGGGTATTACTCTCTTGATCTTAAGAAGGGTACCTTTACGTTGCATTTTCAGTATGTTGGTTTTAAATCTGTTATCAAGAAAATCGCAGTAGGAGACGATCCTATTATAATAGATATAACCCTTATACCAGAATCTGTACAGTTAACTACTGTGACCATCGCGGCCGATGCTGAAGACCCCGCTTATGCTATAATGAGATCTGCCATCGCTAAAAGATCTTACTATAATAACTGGATAAAGTCATACGAAGCAGAATTGTATGTCAAAGGGATGATAAAAGTTATCGATGCTCCTGATTCATTCTTGGGACAGGACATCGGGAACATGGAAGGCATGATCGATGACAGCACGCGTCAAGGGATCATCTATCAATCAGAATCTTTATCTACAGTCTATAAGAAGGGAGATAAGATTAAGGAAGTTATGCATTCAAGTTTTACAGCAGGACAGCAGCAAGGTTTTACTTTTAATCAATTCGCTATTGCAAATTTTAATGTGTACGATGAGAATATACGATTCGAGAGAAGTTTAATTAGCCCATTGAATGATGCTTCTTTTTCTTACTATAAGTTCAAGTTAGAGGGAACAATATTTGACATAAATGGAAGGTTGGTCAACAAGATTCAGATGACACCTAAGTCAGATGTTACAGCTACATTTTCTGGTTCCATTTATATCTATGAAGACACATGGAACATACATAGTATCGACCTTACGTTTACGGGAAAATCGATTAAGAATCCATTTTTCAATTGGATCAGATTGAGGCAGGTAATGAACCTAGATCAAGAGTCTGAAAAGTATTATATGAGTAACCAGATCATGAGCTTCGAATCGAAGTTTTTTAGTTTTGTATTTGGAGGTACGTTTAATTATTTGTTTAGAGAGATTGATGTAGATAAATCTTTAGAGGATAATGTATTTGATAACGAGATCTTTAAGATGGTTACAGATGCGGAAGAAAAGTCTGATACTTTCTGGAACGATACAAGGCCCATTCCACTGACAGATGAAGAGTCAAGCAACATTGTTAAACAAGATTCTCTTACTGAGTTACGAGAAAGTAAGACTTACATGGATTCGATCGACGCTCGAAACAACAAATTTGGAATTGGTTCATTACTGTTTGGTTATGACAATGACAATTCCTACAATAAGCGGTATTTTGATATTTCTGGTCCGCTAAACAGTTTTAGATTTAATGTTGTAGAAGGGTTTTCAATAGGACCTAGGTTGAGTTATCGCAAGTATGATAAAGATTTCGACAAGCGATTTAGAATGAATGCAAGGTTGCGATATGGTATATCAGACAAGCAATGGAAACCTACAGCCGATATTAGTTATCGGTATAATTTAATCAATCAGTCAATGGTAAGCCTGGGAGGCGGGAGAGATTTATACCAGTTTGATAAGAGAGAACAGATATCAGATGGGTGGAATACCTGGAACAGCCTTCTTTTTAAAAGGAACTTCATACGTCTATACGAGTTGAGAAACATCTACTTAAGAAATCAGACTGAAGCATTCAATGGATTTTATTTATGGACTACATTAAGGTATGAAAGAAGATCTCCCGTAACTACTAATTCTGACTATAGCATATTCAATAGAGATGATGTTTATGAGGTGAATAACCCTATTTCGGTTTTTGATGTGGAAGACTTTTTTCTTCCACATAAGGCATTGATTTTTGATGTAGATATCCGTTTTCGTCCATTTCAGAAATATTTTACATACCCTCGTTTTAAAGGGCGAATTCCCTCTGCATGGCCGACGATTTCTATCGCTTATTCCAAGGCAATTAATGCTCTCGGAGGAGATGTCAGTTATGATAGATTGAAGCTGTCTATTATAGATCGGAACATAGACTTAGGTGCTAAAGGACTTTTTAGTTATGTCTTACAATATGGGACTTTTCTGTCAAGTAATCGAGTCGAATTCATGGACAACTTTCATTTTTTAGGAAATGAGTTAACGACAACCTTTTTTGACAATAACCTATTGAGGTTTAAGTTATTACCGTATTACGGGTTAAGTGGAACATACGATTACCTGGCTTTCGGAATGGAGCATGATTTCGATGGATTTATACTGGATAAAATACCTTTCATCAAGCATGCAGGATGGAATATGATAATAGGGACTTCTGGTGTAATAAGAGGTGATGATCTTTTTAACTATTACGAATCAAGTGTAGG
>CALIQO010000272.1 GCA_938044055.1 uncultured Saprospiraceae bacterium | reverse complement strand
GGTCCAGATGGAAAGTTGTATGTTCCTGTGGGTGCGCCGTGCAATATCTGTGAGTCTGAAGATCCTGTGTTTAATTCCATCACTAGGATAAACCCAGATGGAACAGGAATGGAGATCGTACAAGAAGGTGTAAGAAATACCGTTGGCTTCGACTGGCACGCAGAGACTGGAGAATTATGGTTTACCGACAATGGGAGAGATTGGTTAGGAGACGAGAAACCAGAATGTGAATTGAATAGAGCAACTCAAGATAACATGCATTTCGGTTATCCTTATTGTCACCAAGGGGATATTGCTGATCCGGAATTCGGAGATAAAAGAGATTGTGGAGAATTTACTGCACCAGCTCAGCTAATGGGTCCACACACTGCACCGCTAGGTATGGAGTTTTATACCGGAGGACAATTCCCTCAAGAATATATAAACCAAGCCTTCATCGCAAGACATGGTTCATGGAACCGCAAGAAGAAAATCGGATATGATGTACAGCTGACATATATATCTTCTGAGGGTGAAGTAACTGGAATGGAACCATTCATTTCTGGATGGTTAGAAGATGAGACGGACGATGTGTGGGGAAGACCAGTGGATATAGAATTGTTGCCGGATGGTACGATGTTGATTTCTGATGATTATGCAGATGTCATCTATCGGGTTTACTACAAGGGATAATTCTTAATCTGTCCGAAAGTAGTTTCTAAATCATACGAATAGGCTGCATACCTATGATGTTAAGTAACGTCTTAAGATTATCGCAGAAGCATTAAGAATTATTTATTGGAACTTCAATAGGCCTGTTGAAGTTATCTGGAGATTCGCTCCTGTATTATTTATGAATGCATCACTACTTGTATTCCTTATTTGCATTTCTCCATCGATGACAATTAAGCCGTAGTTTTCAATCTTGCAATTTACCCGTGTGACTAGGAGTGCCCCATCTTGAATCCACAATTCGCCGCTTTTGTATAGACCATTATTAGGGTTTTCTCCTATGGCAAAAACGCCCATATTAATATAAGGATAATTAGAGACACCTGCCGGTATTATTGTCCTTCTACTGATCGTAGGAACTGCATTGTGGTTCCAATTTCCAGGAACAGTCCAGCCAGTACCTATCCCTCCTGTCCATATGAAGGGTTCCATATTATACACAGCAGCATAACCATCTTCCTCACTTCCTTCATATAAGTATGTAATAGGTTCTACATTTTCGAATGAAAGTTTTTTTGATCCATCTCCTCCATTGAAAATATTTTGTCCGGTTTCAGTACCAATGGAAAGTGTATAACCTGCTCCGTAGCCACCATTATATAGATACTTGCTTGGATGGTTATGGTTATAGGATGATGTTTTCGATCCATTGCCTCCTTCATATATAAAGTTAGGTTGACAGAAACCGTAATTTATAAATGTGAAGAATACTAGGAGTACGAATGTATATTTTTTCATGATTACAGTTTCCATATCCCTCTTATACCTGAATTTCTCTTGGAATCACGAGGTGAAGTGGCAGTATTAATGGCATTATAAGAAGATACACGACCTTTGGTTCCAGAAATGTCAGGAACTCCTGCTTTAACTTGTAAAGGAATTGTTATATCGAAAAAGTCGGCTTCTCCTGCAGATGTTAATTGGCCATTTCCTTGTGCTCCTGAGTAAATTTCTGCAATTGAAACTACTGGGTTATTTGCCGTTCCTGATAGTCCTATTACTCCGTAGTAGGATGCATTAGATAATTCTCTGGTGGCATTACTTGTCGGGGCATTTAAACCCACTCGTTGAGCGTCAAGAAGTGCAAAAATGCCACCATCGATTCCGGAGTTAGAAAATTTTTCTTGTATTGTTCCTTCATTTAAAATAGTTCCAGCAGAATTTTCTAGAGTAGATCCCCAAGCAAATTCTAGAGGGACGGCTTGCAGCGGACCTCTGCATGCTTTTTCATATTGTAAAGAAGTCATGGGTCCTAGACCTGCCCAATCTAAGTATGCATAAACATCTGCAATTGTGAAAAATCCTGCAATCTTATTTTGGCCATCGTTGGTTTCATTTCCTATTCCATCATTATCTAGGTCGCAATAAAAAGTTATGTTCCCAGTACCGATGTTATTGTCACAACTTATTCCGTGGCCAAATGAAGGATTTGAGGTATTAGACATTACGAAGTTATTAGTTACAGTTGTTCCGCTTAGATCTGAGAATGTTCTTAAGTCTTGTGCGTGCCGGGGTAGACAATTAAGGAAATCAACATACTGTTGTTGTGTCAATAAATATTTCATGCAATAAAACCCATCATATCCCTTAGGAAAGGCTGCTGCGATATCACCTGCATATCCGCTGGATCCACCATCAAAATCAGAGGAACTGCTTCCTCTAGTTATCAACCCTTCTCCTGTTACTGGATAACTTTTAGTCGGGTCATCTCCTCTATGATAAGTTCGATCTGAAGCACCATCCCCTAACCTGAATGGTCCTGTAGGTATTTTTACCATTTCAATAGCCATTACTTTTATGTCTTGATATGCCCCGATTAATCCTGATAAGGTAAGAGATATTGTAGTACTGGCATTCACGTTTTGAATATTGTGATATACCATTGTTGCTAAGTTATTGGCGGGTATATCAGCTGTATAATTGTTGGTTGCTGTTGCAGTAGATATATTGGCATGAACCCAGCTTGGCCCCCCATTCGGTGCTTGCTTGACAAATAGATAGACTGCGTCATGGTGGACTTGCCCGCCACTTGTGTATGACCAGCTATTGTCCCATTTTAGGTCAAATGTCACCTTGTTTCCTGTTTTGCTGAAGTTCTCAATTCTGACATTATTAGCAGAAAGCGAAGCTCCATAAAGGATGGTTATTAAGAGGCAAATTATGTTTTTGACTTTCATGTTCATGTAATAAGTTGTCGGTAATGACACAAATAAAGAGATAAAATCCTCCTTGTGATTCACCCACATGGGCGAAATACACTCTCCAACAGGCGTATTCAGAATATCATTCTATTTATACCTGTATAAACAGCTTATTAATTGGAATAAATCATCAGTTAGCCAAATTTATGATTCATTGATAAGGATAATTCTAATATTTTATTTAAGTTTACCGTACATTAAATTGGTCAACCAATAAATGGTCAACCAAAATGTGTTGTGCTAAGTCTTTCCCAATGATGATTGTGTATTCTTATATCAATTGTTTTATATCAACTTTTTAATTAAAAGCACATATCATGCAATACATCAGCAATTATCAGAAATCACCACCTAAACCTTACTTTCAAACCAGAACGGTTTACACTTTTATTGTCTTTATTTTTTTTAGTTCCTTCATTCTTGCGCAACAACCACATGATCTTTTAAGTGCATGGAACTCTAACACAGAAGGCAACACTACTTATCCTGGATGTGAACAATGGAAGATTACTTATCCTACAGGAGATGAAGAAAAAGATCTGTGTACCACAGTTGCCTCTAATCGACAAGAGTTCTATTACGTTAATTCTTCTGGTAATGGAATTGTATTTAGGGCCCCGATCCGGTCAGATAATGGTACTACTCCTAATTCTGATAATGTCCGTTCTGAACTTAGAGAACGGGAAGTAGATGGAGGCAAGGACGTATACTGGACGACTTCTGGCAATCATGTCATCTATGTTAAGCAAGCAATAACTCACTTACCCATCAGAAAGCCTCACTTGGTAGCAACACAGATTCATGGGAATAAAAGTGAGGGAATAGATGATGCCATGGTTGTTCGATTAGAGAATAGTCGTCTCTTTTTAAACTTTAACGGAGGTGTTTTAAGAAGTAGCGTTAACATAAAGACCAATTATAATCTGGGTACAGTCCACGAAGTTATTTTTCAGGTTATTGATGGAAAACATTATTGCTATTACAGTGAAGATGGAAATTTAAAAAATGCTTTCGCAAATGGAAATGCGGACAACTACTTGGTAAAAGATAATGGCAATCCAGTTTTAATGGACATCGATTATGGTGATGCATATTTTAAAGCAGGTAATTATACACAGAGTAATCCTGATGATGAAGGGAGCGATACAGGTAATCTTAATAATTATGGCGAAGTAGTCATTTATGATCTTTATGTTGATCACAATGGAAGCAGTACTCCTGGAGGAGGTGGAGG
>CALIQO010000271.1 GCA_938044055.1 uncultured Saprospiraceae bacterium | reverse complement strand
AGGGAAGATAGTTGGTTGATTAGATGACATATCTATGTTCTTCGCTTCCGCAAATATTACTCTTTCACTTTCTATCACCCCTTCCTTTCCTGTAAGAAGAAGGCGTCAGTCCTACGAATTTCTTGAAAGCATAATTAAATGAAGACAAGCTATTAAATCCTACATCGTAGGCTATCGATGATATAGTTAGATGCTCATAGGAATCATCGATCAGAAATTCCTGAGCTTTCTTTATTCTAAGTTGGTTGATAAAGTCATTAAAATTCTGTCCAGAACTCTGATTAATGATTTCAGAAGTTTTCTGAGGACTTATGTGAATAATTTTACCGAGAATTGCTAGCGAAAGCTCTGGGTCGAGAAACCTTTCTTCTCCATGTACTGCTTCCATGATTTTTTGAAACCATATGTGGTTATCATTCTGTTGAAATACACCTCCGTCTAAGTCTAAGATTTTCAACTTCCATGCCTTGTAACTAAGAAAATAGATCACTGCAGAATATATTAAAGGTCCGATTACATAAGGGATGGAGTTTTCAATAATGTTTACAAAATAAGCTATCCATATAAGCACCAATCCTATTACTAAGAATCTCAACCACTCCATAATCGACTTCTGAGACTTAGAGAAATTTTTTCTTTCTTTCGAACCTTTTACTTTTCTAAGAGCCATATAAGACATGAAGACATATACGGCTAAGTGTAGATATATGAATATCAAGCTGCTACCAAATAGTATGACCAAGTTGTTATCTTCTAAATCGAAGTCTCTTCCTCTTACAGCTACCCCGATACCTATCATAAGAAGAAAAGGGATGAATTCTAAAAATTGCCTTCTGTGTATAATATAACTTGGAATTGTCATGGCCTTCATATACCAATGCACAAGTGGGCCTATTAATAACAGGAAGGACAAGCCCAGATAAATATAAACCACTTCTAAGTCTGTACTGAAATTAAGCACAATAGACTTCCCGATACGCAGCGCCATAAAAAACAATACTGCCCCGAGAAGTATATGTGTGAGCGAACGCTTCTTTCTAAGAAAAACAAAAAACACAGCAAGCAATACTCCGTGTAAAAGTCCTGCACTACTTAATACAATTAGAAAAATATCTTGAAAGCTCAATAGATCTTTAATTTATAACTACTCCAAGGATTTATCGGCTTTCACACTTTTTAGCATAAGCGACCAACCCAACAAGATCTACAAAACTACCTATTTCACCATTCATAGCAGCAACAATGCTATGTTTCGCTACTAATAATCTCTTGAATGCTTGCCCTTCATCTATGATATACTCCTTAATCTTATGCTTCGCTTTTTCTTTCCCATACTTTTTATATATAGTCAATACATCTACGGCAAGCTCTTCATCCGTTACTACTCTATTTTTAAGGTTGTAACCCATCTCACTTATCATTGCCTCTGCGACTGCCCATGTAGACCATGGATTCTGGCCCGTTATGAGCTTGCCATCTTGGCTCATATGTTCCAGATACATCATTCCTTCTTGAAAAATCCCACCCGCATTACTTAGCTCATCTTGCAGCATAAAAGGAAAGACAGAAGCAGCATCAGAGATTAAGAACAATTCTTCTTCATTGGTAAAACTACTTATGCGCTTACCTCTTAGAACGGGGCTGCCATCTGGATACCTTGCATGAACCAGTGCAGCAGGTCCATGATCTTACCCTCTTCTAGAAATTGTACAATGATCGATTGTATGAACGCATTGTCAGGGAAGTCATACATTGCTCCCTTACCACCTGCGAAAAAAACAGCTTGATAATCTTCTGCAACCACATGATCCATCGGAATGGTATTGTATGTCTTTTGCTGAGCTTCTGGGTCATTTAAGAAAGCATAATCATAGGCACCCATATCTTCATCATCCATGACAACAGGCGCTTCACCCCCTCGGGGACTGGCGATATCTACATCGAAGCCATTGGCCTTAAAGACACAATATGCCCGAGCAAGTTCTGATAATTCGTAGCCCGTCTTGCTCCCACCTATTCCCATTGAATCTGTACTCGTTACAACTGCTAGAATCTTGCCTCTATTAGCAACCACTTCATCTGTCAAGTATGGAAGATCTGCAAATTGTGTTTTTTCTACTTCTAAGTCTTTGGGTGGAATTAAAGTTTTGAACCAATACCCGAAGGAGAACAATAGTAATAGAAGACTCAACAATCCGATGACAAACCATTTTAAAATTTTAAATTTCTTCATATCGTTTCATTTTTTGATACGAATCACGTGCTTATACTCGATGTTATCTAGTGAAATGATCATTCCGTCAGTGTAATTGATAATTTTAACACCCGCTTAGCCATTTGCCGAAAGGCTTAAACACTTGTACTGACATGTTGTAAATGGGAAAAATCACATGCTATAAGAATCATGAATCAAGCTCTTTATAAATCTTAGAAAAAAGTCACCGTCGAGATGAAAGTTGAATCAATGATTTTCAAGGAGTTACACAGCATTATGCTAAATAATTCTATTTCAATTCCTCATATACGATGTATTACTATTACATGCTTGACAATTAAAATTAAATCCTTACCTTTGCGCCTCGAAAATTTATTAATTAACCTCTTCCGAGACCGCTCGGAATACAAATTACTTGATCTATCATGTTAGACGATAACGAGAAAATTGAAGATCAGAATGAAGTAACGGCAACAGAAACTGCTGAAACTGAAACAACCGAATCCACAGAAAAGACTGAAACAACTGATGCACCAGCAGCAGTGGCTACAGAAACAGTAGTAGAAGCAGCTCCAGAAGTTGCTGAACCAGCTGAAGAAGAGAGGCCAGACTTGCTAGAAGCGAAGTTGATAGATGAAACGCCACACGACGACTATGACTGGTCTATAGGTAATAGAAATACCATAGATTATGATGACGAAGCGCGTGATAAGTACCTTAAAGAATATGAAGGTACACTGGCATTCGTACAGAATAATGAAATTGTAAAAGGAAAAGTAACTTCTATCCAAGGTGGAGATGTAGTACTTGACATCAACTATAAGTCTGATGGTTTAGTATCTCTATCTGAATTCCGTGACATGCCTGACATGGCTGTCGGAGATATGGTAGATGTATATGTAGAAGCAAGAGAAGACTTAAGAGGACAATTGGTTCTTTCTAGAAGAAAGGCTAAGCTTCTTGCAGCATGGGATAAGCTTGTAGATTCTTACAAGAATGGTACAATTATAAAAGGTACCATCGTCTCTAAAACTAAGGGTGGATTGATTGCAGATTGCAATGGTCTTGAAACCTTCCTTCCAGGATCTCAGATTGACATCAAGCCGATTATAGATTACGATGCATATGTAGGAAAAACCATGGAGTTCAAGGTGGTGAAAATCAATGAAGCCATTAAGAATGCTGTTGTATCTCATAAAGCACTTATCGAATCTGATCTTGCAGAGCAGAGAGAAGCAATTATCTCTAGCTTAGAAAAAGGACAAGTACTTGAAGGTCTTGTTAAGAACATTACGGACTTCGGTGCATTTATGGATCTAGGTGGTGTAGACGGTCTACTTTATATAACAGACATATCATGGGGTAGAATCAATCACCCTAATGAGGTTCTAGAGCTTAACCAGAAGTTGAACGTAGCTGTTCTTGATTTCGACGAAAACAAGAAAAGAATTTCTCTAGGTCTGAAGCAACTACAACCACATCCATGGGAAATCTTAGATGCAGAGATCGGACAAGGATCTGTTGTCAAAGGTAAGATTGTAAACATCGAGGATTACGGTGCATTCTT
>CALIQO010000270.1 GCA_938044055.1 uncultured Saprospiraceae bacterium | reverse complement strand
CCTCATCTTACTCAATCTGGCAGCATCTTGTGCCATCTCTTTCTGAGCAATCTCAGCTGCTTTTCCTAGACCTACAATACCAGGTACGTTAAGGGTGCCTGATCTCATACCTCTTTCATGACCACCACCATCTAACTGAGCAGTAACTTTAACCCTAGGGTTCTTGCGATTAACGAACAATGCACCTACTCCTTTAGGTCCATACATCTTATGACCAGTAAATGCCATTAGGTGAACACCTACTTCCTTTGGGTTTACAGGAATTTTTCCTACTGCTTGGGTTGCATCACTCATCAGTAGTACACCATGCTTAGCACAGATGTCTCCGATTTCCTTCATCGGTTGGATTACGCCGGTTTCATTGTTGGCCCACATAATGGATACAAGAATGGTCGTATCCTTAATAGCAGCCTCAAGTGCATTTAGGTCTACTCTACCCTTTCCATCTACTTCTAAGTAAGTAACTTCTCCACCCATCTTCTCAATCTTCTTACAAGAATCAAGCACAGCCTTGTGTTCTGTAGTCAAGGTTATAATGTGGTTGCCTTTTCTTTTATACATCTCGAAAACCCCTTTTATTGCAAGGTTATCTGATTCTGTAGCTCCAGAAGTAAAGATAATCTCCTTGGAATCTACACTGATTAAATTAGCAATCTGCTCTCTAGCATAATCCACAGCTTCTTCGGCTTTCCAGCCAAAGGGATGATTCCTACTCGCAGCATTACCAGGATGAGCATTGAAGAACGGTAGCATAGCTTCAACTACCCTTGGATCACATGGTGTAGTCGCATTATTATCGAGGTAAATTAACCTTTGGTTATCCATATCTTAGACTTATTTTAAATAAGAAACGCAAATATAACGAATCAGGCAGTAAATAGTTCTCGTTTCTATATTAACTTACATCTTGAAATTCAACGTTTTTTATGGGTTTAATTCATGTCTTGGATGATAGGGAGTAATAATCCATCCTTAACGTGCCTTACATCCTCACTTTATAAAAGAAATTAAACAAGTGATTTCACACGAAAAATGGTTGGAAAAGGTTGATAATGAGCTGAAAGGCAAGAAAACAACTCAAGATCTTATCCATACTTACCCGACTGGACTTACACTGGATCCAACCGCACCTTCAGAATCCTTCAATCATGAATTAAAGTCATTCCCAAAAGAATTAAAAGTAGGTGTTGTCACGAGTCAGACATCTACATCTGAAGAACTCGTATCTCTCCTTAAAATCGGTGTGAACACCCTCATCTATGACGATCCTACAACTACTTCAGAAAAGTATCGTGAAGTAGTTGCAGATTACCTACATATTATAACAGAATCTGCGGATCATCAAGCATCAAGAAAAAAGATATGGCCAGACTTAATTAATCCTTCAGTAATTTCTGGGACAAGTCATATTTCGGAAACTAACCTCTGGCAGAATAGTGCTCAACTATTAAGCGCAGAATCGGAACCCTATATAAGGGTTGTTCTATCAGATGACATCCTTTACAATATTTCCGTGGTAAGAGCCATCCGATGGGTAGCAGAAAAGTTGGGTAAAAAAGTTACCCTGATCGGAGAAGCAACCGTGGATGGGGAAGAAAATGAAAAAGCCTTGATTCAAGCTTCTGCACAAGCCATGTCATTCCGCATAGGAGGGGGCGATATTTTCCTGCCACCGTCTGAGGAAACTTCTACAACCCAACTTAAGAGATACGTCCATATCATTAATATAATGGCTATGGAATCTAGTATGAATGCAACCATAGATCCTAGTCGTGGTTCCTACACCATTGAGTCTCTTACCGCTCAGGCCATAAAAAAAATAGAAGAAGCGGCACCAGCTTGAGAGTCAAATATTACTTAATAGTATTAAGCACTGGTTGCCGCTTCTATTTTTTACGGAAGTCATTTAAATTTCTTTCTAATTATAATTGTGATCCTACGATCCTGAAATCAACAATCTCTGTAGTAAAATCTATCGTATAATCCAGTTGGAGAGATCCATTGAGGTAAGCACCTTCTCCTTCTATAAATATTCCTGGACCGATTTCTTGCCAGTCTATGTCTATGCGTTTTACAGCATCCTCCTGGTTGTCAATATCTGCATATACAGATATCCATACGAAACCATCAAAAGGAGCTTCAATCACTACATTGTCTCCATTATCATAGCTGATGGCTATATCATGAGGCCCAGTAAGGCCTACAACACGTGCATCATAAATTCCAGTAAGCTGAAAAACATCTTCGTCGTATCGCTCGCAAGAGGTGGCCGCCATGACTATGACGATCAGTAGAGTAAGTATCCTATTCATACCTTGTAGATTTAAATCAATAATCAATCATTTTAGAGTGATAGACAATCCATTATAAATCAATGATGGTCAGTAGGGAATATTCCTTCCCTATCCGAGGTATATATCGATTGTCTTCTTACCTAAAATACAGGAATTACAGGCTCTGCCTCCTAATTACAAGGTGGTTTATTATAAACTTAACCCCATCATAGGCTAGATGTTAACACCCTCTAAATGAACAAGAAGATTTAAGATTTCATTTTAATAAAGAGCTATCCATCCAGAGCAGGCGTTTCTAGCAATGAGAAAAATTGATCGAGCCGAGGTTGTATAACAATCTCCGTTCTACGGTTCTTGCTTCTACCCCAGTCGCTATCGTTTTCTTCTCTAGGGTAGAATTCCGATTTGCCCGCAGCTGTAAGCCGCTCAGGAAGGACACCATATTCATCTTGAAGCATCCGCACCACAGAAGTTGCACGCATTACACTTAACGCCCAGTTGTCTGAAAAACGATTGTTGCTGATCGGAACATCATCTGTATGTCCTTCTACCATAACCATCATCTCATCGTGATCATTGAGGACGGTAGCAATTTTTTCTACCACCTGATTTCCCTCAGGATTGATGCGGTCGCTTCCGGATTTAAAAAGAAGATTATCAGATATAGATACATGAACTAGGCCTCCCCTTACTTCAACATCTATGTCATCGTCATCCAGGTCTTCCAGAGATCTCTTAAGATTCATAACCAAGGCTAGATTCATAGAATCCTTAGACTGCATCTTCTTAGTAAGGTCTTCTATGAACTCGTATTGCTGTCCGATATTCTTGATAGACTCCTTGATGCTTTCCGCACCCGTTCTGTTGATTATGGACATATCAGCCATGCGATCGAGAAGGCTGGAATTAGAAGATTGTAAGTGATCAAGTTGCTCCTCTAGAGTCGTCACCTGAGACTTAAGTGTTTCTACTTCTGAATTCTTACAAGAGAAAAAAAGTGTGCATAAAAGAAATAAGTATAATCTTGAGATATACATAACAACAGTGTTGATTTCGTGATTAAAGAAGCAATGTGCTCCTGTATACCCTGGAATTGACGATGATGATATCTTTAATAAAAAAGATATCTCTGCGATTAAACGATATGAGTTTTACAGATAGTATCTGACAATATTAGAATCGTAATCCAGATATAAGGGCTACTTATGGCATCATCTTTCTATCTTTGATAGGAACAATGAAAGTAAATCCTTCATATCATTCCTCTAGGAAAAAAGAAAAGACGGAAGCAGAATACCTTTCTGACTTAAAACAAGGTGACAGATATATCCTCAGCGAATTAATCACCCTGGCTGAGAGTGTCCATCCTGAAAAGAGGA